>NZ_JBXTEF010000088.1:0-74408 GCF_057495195.1 Cysteiniphilum sp.
AGTTGCTCTGTTTATTCTAGCAATAACACACTACATCAATATTAAATTTAAATTGACACAGTTTTATGAACACTCCCGGCAATTATGAAAAAGAAAACCTTACCCAAAATCATTCTGTTATTATCATTAACACTTGCCGGTTGCGGTGGAGGTGGAGGCAGTGGTTCCTCAGATACCCCTTCACCTACACCAACTCCAACTCCAACTCCAACTCCAACGCCCATACCTATTACCAATCTAACGTATAGTGCCAGCGAAACAAATCCAAAAGAAAGCATCTTGGGACTTAATGCAAGTTATATCTATGAGATCAAAAATATTGGCAATGAAGATCAGGTCATTAGTTCCTTTGATTTCTCTGATAACAATTATGTTTTGGATACGACACAAAGCAATAGCTGTCGCAATGGTTTAGTGCTTGCAGCGAAAACTGGAAGTTGCTATGTATACTTACATGAGTTGCCATCTGTGAACGTAGAACAAAAGGCTTCTTTGCAAGCTCTACAAAGTGGTGTGCCGGGGCTTAATATTCATTTTGCATCAGGTGAAAAGCTCAGTATTACGATTGATAGACAAAAAGTTGATAAACCAACAACAAGCATGAGTACAATGACACTTACCCAACCAGCAAGTGCCATTATGCCAGAGGATATTCAGCTTGATATAAAAAACAGTGGTAAGAACTATATAAATACCCCCCAGATCATTATCGATACCAACAAAACAATCGGTCATATAGATGGTGCTGCTATCACCTTAGCGGATCTTATTGATATCAATAACTCAAGGCTGATTGATTACACCACCTTGGCACCAGATGAGACACTATCAACACCGCTATGGTTAAAACCAAAAGCGAATTTATCCAGTAAACAGATTGATCTGTTGATATCCGCACTTAACAACAATCAATCATTAAATGCACTGCAAATTATGGGTAGCAACTCTCACAGTATTACGCCAAATATTGAGATTAAGCTTCCGCTTAATATCACTCGACAAGACACGATCACACACTTGCCTTCCGCCAGTGATTATAAACCTAGTATTAATTTGGGCACAATTAGCAATATCTCCGCTCATGCATTTAATGTTGACTTTAGCGCATTTTCAGATAAACCTGAGCTTGCATTTAATACTGCGGCAGAAAATAGCTGTTTTTATCATTTAACTGATAACATTAAAGCGCTAGATGCGAACACAGCCTGCCAACTACTTTTTGACTCATCTATTAAGGTTAGTACTAATATTCCTTGGTATATCACCTATCATCAGCAAGGATTTTCGTATCAGCCAAACGATTACATCACACCTATCAATATTCTTGGTGGTAACCGTTTAATCACAGACAATAGTATTCCTCACCCCATTTTTGCGGGTAATAAGACACAGTTTGACATTCAAAACATTGGTATTGCTAAACTGCCCAATGGCAACTTTATTGGCAATGCTTTGGCAAATATACATTTTCAAATTGTGGATGACCTAAAACCCTATATTGACTCTGAAACGCCAAGCTTTTCACTTGATTTAGGTAGCACAAAAACACTTACCTTAACTTTTAAAGATGATAATGCGCTAACAGTATTTGCGGATGCGCTAAATAACAACTTGCAAACTCAACTGATCCAAGTGGTCGCCAATGACACAAACACAGGTGATAGCATTAGTATTACCCCAGCGTTTCGCTATAGTAGCAGTCTTGAGATATCAGGAGATACCACCCTTTTACCAAGCAAAAGCTATCAATACACGTTAACCAATAATGACCCAGATGACAGTTATAAAATCATCTCCATCAGTGAAGATCAATTGCCTCAAGGTGTAAAAGTTACCAACAATAACTGTGATATGTTGTCACCTCATCAATCTTGCCAAGTCGATATCGAAACCGACTCATTGCTTTCAGGTAATGGGCAATTTAAGCTTAACTTTCGTAACAATAATAGCAGTTCTGAAGTAACACATACTCTCACACTTGCACTTAAAACCAATGTCCAGCTTATCGATGCACCTTATGCTGATATCTCAACGGCTGCTGTTTTAAGTGATCAATCAGTAGCAAAAAGTATTACCATTCCTGTTATGCATAAAGGCAGTCAAGGAGATGTCAAAGATATTGATCAACTGACACTTGTCGTTGCTGATACCATTTTACCCTTAGTAGATATTGATAAATCAACCCTAAGCATCAATAAATTATCACCTGAGCAAACACAAACATTTGTCATTTCATTTAAAGCAGATGCTTTGTTTACTGCTGATGATATTCGTCATTTAGAAAATACTGACACGCCTGCTATTTTAATTACCGCAGAGAATATTATTCCAAAACCTGTTTATATCAATGTGAATGAAGGGGCGAGTTTTATCATTGATAAACCGATTGATAAACCAGGTGATTACATCTACACATTAACTAATAATGACGCTCAAGCTGTGACAGTCGATCAGGTTGATACAACGCAACTACCTGATGGAGTTAACTTAAAGAGTGAGACCTGCCATTTATCGACCCTTTTGCAGCATCAAAGCTGTCATGTCACCTTAGAAGTGAGTGCATCAGCCAAAGCATCAAGAGTTACTACAAATACTCTATCTTTATCCTATTACTTTGGGAATAAAGAAGATGGCAATACGTTTACACTCAACCATGAGGTAACGATCCCAAATGCTTCATTATCACTTGTTTTAAAAGATCTTGGCACAAATACACCAACGGATTACTTCCGTGAGAACACACTGCAAGATATCGATGTCCTTGTGACAAACACAAGTCCCTTTGATGCTGACATTACAAAAGCGCGGTATGGTTTTAGTGATGCAACTGATCAGGCCGCCAATGGTTTCTCTACTAAAAACGTCATTGATACGATTATTCCTGCTCACAGTAATAGAGTATTTACCATCAGCAAGTCTCAAGCAGTTCCATCTGGTGAGTATAAAATTAATATTACACCCGATATCACATCTAATATTGATAATGTGACTTCAAAAAGCTTTTATGTTATCCCTCCATCAAGTGTTACGATAAGTGAAGATACGCAATATAACGAAAATCATCCAAATACCATTAAGCTTAATGTACATAATGATGACTCAAGCGACGTTAACTTAGCGAACTCATTTACTGGTAATAAATATATTAAAGCGCGTGCAATGACAGATAGCTGCACAGATACGCTTTCATCAGGTCAATCTTGCTCATATTATTACTACACGCCTAAGAGCTTTGATGTGTCACAACCCAAAACAATCGATATCACAATTACGGCAACTGCAGATCAGAAACTGCCGATCACAGCCAATTATAAGCTTATGGCAAAAACCTTTTTATATACCCCGCATTATTGGGATATCTTCCAATATGGCTTTTTTGATGATGCACAAGCATCCATTAAAAACATCTCTGATAAATCGGTAAATGAGCCTCTAAGTGTTTTATTTTCGACACCTGAGTTTACCAACGAAGGAAGAATCTTAAATATGCGCAGCTTTGGTGATGGTCAAGTTGCACTGCTTAGATATGACAATAGCAATAGTTACAATCAAACCCTTTATACTTTCTACCCACAAGATCAATATTCTGGTATTGATAGCAATAGCTTCAAATACCTTTATAAGGTTCCAAATGTAAACAATTTAGTTTCCAATTGGACAAGCTCAATTTCAGGCGCCATGGGTAGCGGACTTGTTTTAAATTCACGTACGGTACAGCAAAGTATCGACTTGGGTAAAACATGGTTTAAATTAAAAGATAATCTTAATACCAATTGGTTTAATAGTACTACCAAATCAGCAACGATTCCTAATAGCAATGATTACTTCATCTACCCGCGCTGGGATGATAAGGACTATGGTGTCAATGCCAATAATGCACAAGGCGTTATATTGGTATGCAATACCAACCAAGCGTGCAAAAAGCTAAAGTTCAATTACCCATCTGGTTTTTGGGTAAAAGATAATTCTATGTATCAAACGTTAGTGTCCGAGATGTTTGAAGTTACACCAAATGGGAAATATTTAGTGCTTCATGCTGATTCGTGGGAATATGCTACTACAAGCAAATACCGTCGCGCATTTTTAACCTTTGATGTTCAAACCTTATTGAATGCGAACAATAATCAAACAGTAACACCAATCAGCCAAAGCAATACATTTTCAGAAAAAGTTTTTCCCATAGACTTAACTGATCAGGCGATTTATACACTATATGACAACAAAATCAGACGCTACAATTTATCGAATTATGCCACGTCAACAATTAGTATCCCATCCGGCACAGCAACAATTTCACATGACGATGATAATAACTTGTATGCACTTGTGAAAGATACGACGGTGAATCCTAATAAACATTATTTATACATACAAAAAAATGGCTCAAGCACTTGGCAGAAGCTTGCTAACTCTGACTATGTAGCGGTATACAATCATGCAGGATTTGGTAATGCTAACACCTATGGAGATACACTGTTACTTGCAAGTCCATTGCTTTCAATTACACCATCTTCTTGAGCTTAAAGTTGCATTTAACATAAATCATTTTTCGCACAGCAATGTGCAGTTATAACGGTACATATAAAGCATCGTTTACTCAACAATAAGCTTATCTTTAACGCTGTAATCAAACCTAGTTATGATGAAATTACTTCGCATATTATGCTTATTATCAACCATGATAAATACAAATCATTCAACCTCTATTGCATGTGATTTAAGCACTACAGCAAATGCACAACAGTCTCCTTTGTACAATAAGAGTCAGTGCGCAGTAAAAGAGCAAATTCAGTTTAATCAGCATGGCGACCCTGCCCTTCTTTATGAAGTTGAGGATATTTATGACTAGCGATATTTACATATATTTTACATTCACTTCACAGCTTATTTAACGATCACAAAACATACTACACACGTGTTCAACCACATCATTAATCACATCGGAGAAACAATGAAAAATACAAATACAGACAAATCCATAGGCAAGTTTAAAAAAGGGCTATTACCCTCTTTACTATTAGGTTCGTTATTAACTCTTAGTGCTTGTGGCGGCGGCGGTGGAGGTGACACACCTACGCCAACGCCGGGACCAACACCGGCAACAAAGCTTGGTGTGCAAATCAGCATTCCTAATGCAACAAGTGGCAGCATTGAAGAAGGTAAAATCTCAGGCACAGGCATCGATGTTGTAATCAACAAGCAGGCTCTAAAACGCGTTGCAGGCATTGGTGCTGCCAATGGTGGTTTTGCTTTAGTGCTCAAAGAAGACTTAAACCCACGTGATAGCGAAACAGCCTCACAAATGGGTACTAGCAATATTTTAGCAGGTGCGGTTGATCAGGGTAATAACACGTATTTGATCAATGTTATGACAGACACTAATGGTTATGTACATATTCCTTTTGATGCGAGTAAGATTCAATCAAGCGGTAATATTTCAGGTATCCACCATTTTGAAGTAGTTAGCATCGATGGCAAACAAGATTTTGAAGTCACTGAAGATAATATTCCACACGGTCTTAATATCAAAGTGCCCGTGAAGTTCTTTTTACGTGATATGAATAACAATACAATTGATAGCAATCAAGAGATTGCCAGTGGATCACAGCTACAACTTTGTGCTGAAATCACCAAAGACTACAATGAGGGCGTCACTGTTTTTTATGCACAAAAAGATATCAATCAGAACTTACGTCAGGGTTTAAAACTTAATGATGACCCATTTAGTGTAACCATTGCCGCAGGTGACGACGATCAGACGGCTTGTAAAACTTATACCGTTAATAACAAAGTAGATAAAGGACAAGAGTCATTAGCACAAGCTAAGAGCTATCAATATCTAGCGGATGATACTAAGAACACCTCAATCCAAGCACAATATGATACTGCTCAACCAATTATTACCGTAGATACGGATGACTATATCAACTGGCTAAACGCAAACAGCTGGCCAAGTGATGCTCAATTTGACGACAAAGGGCAATTTCAACTTGCCGATATCAACGTCCATTTCGGTCATATGAAATCAGGTGATGAATTTGTCAATGCACAAGATGATGATGTAAAAGCAAGCTGTGAGGCGTTTGTTGATGGACAGTTGGATCCTAATGTGAGTTGTAGCTTAAATAATGGCATATTAGCATTTACAGCAACAAGTGATAGTATATTTAAAACGCATACCATTAACCTGACGTTCACCCAACAAGGGACAAGTATTACACGTAGTTATAATAACTTAACCATTATTGGTGCCAACGAGCCTAAGCAAAATGTTATCCAATGGTCAGAGCAGACGGCTGGATTTGGCAATGCCAAAGGTAAAGATCAAGAAAAAGATAACTACTCTGTTGCAGGCGTATTCTCGCCAACAGCCTTAGTTGTTCATGAAGATGGCAGCACATCGGATCAAGTCGATTACAGTTGTGAGGTTTATGACGATCAAACTAATACTGTTGTAACAGGAAGTGATTGTCGTCTTGAGGTAAACACTAGAGACATACTTGCTTCGGTGCCTGAGTACAAATACACCAATAAAGATGGCAAGATCAGTATGCCAAGCTTCAGTGTCAAGATTACCGCGCATGATGCCTCAACAACTGATCCTAAACTTCAGGCACATGATCTCACCACTAAAAATCAGCATCTTCCTTTCCCTGTGATTGATGAAAGTAATGTTTCTCTTGATTTTATCGCAACAGATAACGATAACGATCCACATATAGCTAAATCGATTAAGCAGGTAAAATTCCCCCAAGTTTTTAATCGCGCTTCGGGTTTAAAAGCTGAAAGCTTTGCTGAAAACAATGGCAAACAAATCCAGTTGACCCAATTAAAAGATTCATCTACATGGCAAATACAAGATGATAATGCGCCCCTTAATGATCAAGTTTACACAGTGACTAAACTAGGTGAAGCATTCCCTGATTTTAACTGGTACGAACATGTGACAGTTTATCCAACTAATTACGCTTATATTGATGTCAGTGATTATGAAGGATTTAGAAATGATAACTTTTTTGATTTTTGGGATGAAACTAAATTAAATGGCCAGACATGGGGTTTTAATGGACCATTAGATCTTAGCAAAGTCCCTGCCGTGAATGTGCCGCAAGAAGATCAAGCAATATTAAAAACTGGTATCACTTGTGCAGTTGTTGACAACAATGGCAACAAACTAGATGGAGAGTGCGGCTGGTTCGATGGCATGCTTCAGTATGAGCTCTATGTGCACAATCTTAACCCATCTCAAACAGGACGTCAGATTCAAGTTTATCTTCAAGATAACGATAAATTAGTAGCACCTACAGCAGTATTCCCTAATGGCAAAGGAATTAAAATACCTGATACCAACCCACCTAAATCAAAGCCAAAACTAATTGGTTATGTCACAAACTATGGTGTTTATGGCAATAACTCCTGTGTTGGCGGAGTGGGGGGGGCCAGGGCATGCCATTCCTTACACCTCATACCCTATTCCACGTAAAGATGCTTTCCCTGCCACTGGAGCACCTATTTATCAAGCAACAAGTGACACGACTTGTAGCAAAATTGACAATGGTAGCAAACAAACTGTCGCGCTTCAAAACACGGATATGGCAGATAAGGTCAAACAATTAACAGGGGTTGCTTATGCATTCTTATTTGTCTATGACGGAAGTGTCGGTTCACCTGAGGATGCCCCATTAGGTGCTATTCATTTCAGTGACCCTTGGAGTGATTTAAAACGTGACAAACTGGAAGAAGGTGGTAATAACGATTGGTGTAACGCTTCAAATATGAACTTTAGAATTTGCACAGCTGATCCATCAGCCATTTGGAGTAAAGACAAGAAGTTTGATTTAGAGTGGTATATGAACTTTGGTAACTTCGATGCCTTTGCTAATCTTGATCAATACAATAAAGACCTTGATAAAATCGTTTCTATTGGTGGTTGGGATGCTATTAATTGGGGTGTTTATCAAGGTGCTGATTCTGATGAGCACATTAATAATCTAGTAGCATCTGTTCAAGCCTTAGCTGATCACTTTAATATCACTGAAGTTGATTTAGATGTCGAAAACGATGGCAAAACAGCTGACTTTTTTGGTTTCCTCAAGAAAGAATTAGCTACCGTAATTAATACATTGCACAATAAAGTCAAAACGCAATCGGGGGCTGCATTAAAAGTTTCATTAACGATTCAAGCAGATCCAGCTATTATCGATGCTTTAAAAGATTCCGTCTTAAGCAAAGAAAACATTGATCATTTAGAGTCACTTAACTTAATGACTTATGACTTCACTGTTGCTCAATCATCTGGGGGTAAAACGGGCTTCAATCAAACCTTGTTCCAACCTGAAGGAGACGCACCTAATGAATTTACGATTGATTTAGCCGTGCAAAAAGCCAAAGACGTTATGCCTGGCAATGAGCACAAAATCAATATGGGGCTTGCGGCTTACTCGCGTGCAATCAATGGTCCAAGCACCTTAGCAAATAATCATGGTTTTGGTAACACCTACACCGCTGACGACTCTTTTGTCTTAGCAGGAGATCTAGACAGTGCAAGCTGTAGCACAAGCTTAAAAGATGGCAACCGATGTGCATCAAGCTTCAACAATCGCTATCTACTACAGTTTGCAAAACCAGAGGAAACTTATGACTTCACGGTTGAGAAAGATGGTAAAACCTATCATGTTGGTTCAACAGCGGTTATCAATGGCTTGAAAGCACCGCAACCAGCAGGGCTTTTTGATATCACTCCGGCGACGATTTCAAGCTACTGGCAAGATATTTACGCAAACAAACTTGCCAAAAATACCAGTGTCTTTTTCTATACATCCGGTGCTGATGCTAAAGATTACGGTCGCTATGCACAAGAGCAAGGTATTGGTGGTGCGATCATGTGGACGATTGATGGTGACGTTCCTGTGACTGATACCAAAAACTCATTGATTACTAACTTTATCAATGGTTTTACCAACAACAACTAAACCTTCTGGGCGTACACCGTACGTCCCTCCTTCAAAGTTGATGGGGGAAGGGCTGATTTTCGTCATTTTTCTTCACCGCTGTTTCGCAGCTGATGTGACTTACTTTTGGCATTGCCCCAAAAGTAAGCAAAAACGCTAGCCTCACAAATTTTTTAACGTTTTTAAAGCAGGTGCTTTGCAAACTCGTTACACTCAAACAGTGCAACGCACTGATCTGCTTTAAAAACTAAAATTTGCTATGGCAATATTCCTAATATCAATATGCCGAATGCATAAAATAACCTTTAATTGGCTAACTTAGTGCCCATTAAAGTTTTGCGCCAAATACCATGGATTAGATTTTTGCATGTTTGAGTGTAACGAGTTTACAAAAAAGCCTTAAGCAAATTATTGCTTAAGGCTTTTTCTTTTACATTTTTATTACACTATTGCATCTTATTAGTTACATGCATTTTTTTACAATGCCTAACAATTCAAGGTTTAAGCAAAAGGTAAAAGCAATGACACGTTGTTTTAATGATTTATACACTTTCAATGTCGTAGTACAGAAAACATCATTCTTAGAGGCTGCCAAAGCACTCTCAACAACACATACAACGATTTTGCGTCAAGTGACTAAGCTTGAAGACAGCTCAAAAACTAAACTTTTTCATCGCAGCAATAAAGGGCTTGAGCTAACTTATGCCGGACAAGAGCTTTATCAACGCACCAAGAAGCTCTATAGTGATCTTTCGCATGTTGTTGATGATATTGCACTATCCAATACATTAAGTGATGGCAAGAGTCATACGATCAAAGCATTGCTATCTGTTGGAATGAGCATGTTTTTTATCAACTACGTTTACCCTGAGCTATGTCAGAAGTTTCCAAACTACACACTTGAGATTGACACCTATACCTTACCAACACTGGATAACAATGCACACACCATTAAGATGATGTCTCATCAATACGATATTATCCTCATGGAATCCTCGTATTATCATTTGATCCAAGAAGATGCATGGCAACTGGTGCAATCATGCCATGATCATTTGGCATTGTTTGCATCAGAAGAGTATATTGCCGAGCATGGCATGCCTCAGACATTAGAAGAGCTAGCTAATCACAACTGTCTATATCCCAACATGTGGGATAAGAATATTTGGACATTTTATGATAGATACAAAAATGAATATAAAGTATCGGTAAAGGGTAAGCTTACTGTTGATATTTTGTCATTAATCCCACAAATGATTATTTCAGGTCATGGTATTGGCTTGTGTCCCAAGCGCTCCTTTAATATGCCACACTTACAAAATGCCAATATTGTACAAGTCCTACCACAATATCATTCTGTGCAATATGAATATAATATTCTGCAAAATATCCAAAGCAGTCATAGTGCAATTGCTCGCGTCATTGCTTCAAAAATCAAAGAAGTTGCAACACGTTTAACGATTGACTCAACACACCAAGTTTATGGCTAGCATTAAGTGCTTTTATCTAGATCTTCTGTTATTGAGATAGTGCAAGCAAAACATGTTTTGGATCTTTTGATATCGCTTTTAGCAAGGCTTTAGCAGGGCCCGTAGGTTCTCTACGCCCTTGCTCCCAATTTCTTAGCGTTGGCAACTTTACATTAATTAATCTGGAGAATTTTGCCTGAGATAATCCCGTTTTATTGCGAATTTCCTTTACTTGCATTGCATTAATTGTGAATTCACGCGATGGGGCACGCTCTCCATCTATGATTTCATTCATTTGCTGCATACTTTCAACTAATCGATTAAAGAGTTTATTTTCCATCACTGCACCTTTCATTTAATTGCCTTAATATTTTCTTTTGCTCTGGTGTCAAATCATCTTGCTTACCTTTTTGGTAAATTAATAAAAGTCGGATCTGTGAGTCAGGCAATACATAATAGTATATAACTCTAACACCACCTCTTTTACCTTTGCCCCTTGCTGACCATCTAACTTTTCTTAATCCACCAGTTTGTTGTATCAGATCACCAATTAAAGGATTCTCTGCCAAATAGACCTGAAACTCAGCATATTCATCATCGCTAAGTAATGACTTTACATCTTCAGTAAAAATATCTGTTTCAATAAAGATCAATTTTACACACCCAGCATGGCTCACTTACCGCTCAGTTTAGAGCACACTCAAAAGTAAGTCAATGGCGTATAATAGTCTAGCCCATAAGAGCGTCTAGGATGATCCTACTTTCCTCGGTAGAAATGGTAAAAATAAACTGCTAAAACGGAAATCCACAACGCCTTGCTGCAACGTATCGATATTTATGCTCATTTTCCGGATAGTATATTGACTCCAAATAAGCACTAAAACTCAACTTAATCGCATGTTCCCAATCTTTATCATGATCCAAAGCCAAAGCCTGTTTGAAAATTTCTGACCAATCAGGCACATCATTAAACTCCACAACTTCCTGCGCTAAGAAGGAAATCGTCACTGGCAAGGTTACTGCTGCTGCAATAATACCGCGCGCAAAATTATGGAGCACAATCGGTTGTTTATCCTCTGTAATATAAGGTAAAACAACTCTCAAGGCTTGCGTTCCTGTCAAAGCATGCAATGCCGTGAAATTATTAGTACGCAAGTATAAATTCAAGGATAAGTCAGCTATTGCTGTAAGCGTCCAATGATCATTTGTTAATGTGTTGAATACACTATTAAACGCAGGTAATCCATCAATATAGCGCATACGATCTGCAATTAAACCATTGGTTTTATGGACTTTAATTACTTCTTCATTCTTTCTCAACTCCTCTAAGATTACAAAAGTATCAATCGCTTGTTTCTCGGACGAAGTATTCTTGGTTATCAATTGTGGCGTGATCACTGAACAAGCATCTGCAAGATATGCCAAAGCTGCAGCAATTTCACTTTGACTTTCTGCCTGAATAGCAAAAGCGAATCTGATCAATGGGTGAAATGCTGCTGATGTTAGATTTTGACTGAGTCTTGGCAAATATTTATTTAATACTTTATCCACGCCCTCTTTTTCAATTTCACTTGCAAAAAAGACTTCCAAATCAACAAAATGCTCTTCTTTAAAACAGTAGGCTTGCCAGCTCTCTTGAGAGATTACCATGTTTCTAGCAGGCTTTACTTCCAACTTAGGCTTATAATACTCGAAGAACTTCTGCATTTGACAATCATTCGCGCCCATTTCATTAAGCGCAATTAATGCCATTGGTAAATGTATTGCCAACTTGCCGCGATAGTAATTATCATAAGGTTTTACTTTATCTAAGTAGTCCTTTATTTTCACATCGACCTCCTAAACACGTTTTTCTAAAAAGTCCCCTTTTAGGAAAGACGGTACATCCTGCACAAAATAATCAATCTCAGGATGCGCAATAAAACGCGCATGCGCCATGTCATCAGCATTAACAAGCACCGTTGCCATTCCCATTTGTTTGGCAGGGATTAAGTTATGTGATGAGTCTTCAAAAAATACTGCTTTTTTAGGGTCTATATTCAAACACTCAAAGCAAAATTGATAGGCTTTAGGATCTGGCTTAGGCACAAGTCCCGTGCACTCTAATGTGACAACATCTTCAATCACTTGATTAAGGGATAATTTCGACATCACCCGATCCGCATGATAAAGCGAACCATTCGTGAAAATAGATAAGTGTTTACCGTTTGATTTCAAATCATTTAACATGCCTAAAAGCTCATCATCCAAACGCAAACGCTCCAATGGCACATTATCAATCACTGCCAAGAACTCATAGGGATCAATCGCATGGTGATGCATTAAACCGTGCATTGTGGTACCAAAGCTGTGATAGTATTCTTCACGCAAAAAATCGGCTTCTTTGCGGGTTACTTTTAATTTCTCAACAATAAAGTCCGACATATTGCGCAATTGCAAATCAAAAAATGCCGAACTTGCTGAATAAAGCGTGTTGTCTAAGTCAAAAACAAAATGTTTAAATTCTAAATGCATAAGATGTTATAGCTATTTCGTATGGTGTCAGCTTATACCAGTTGCCAAGCATTTTACAGTGTTTCTTTTTAAGAACTTACCAACCACTGATGATCAAGTCAAATCAATGAAATCATTTATATTCAACACATTTTGACACAAAAAACTATCCAAACATTCCTTTAATCGTATCCATTGTGATCAACACTTAGCTTTTCCATTTCCAAACGTATCAACTGCCTATATAAGCGCTCAAGTGTTGGCATTTCTAGATTTTTTAAGCGCGCCATTTCAAGCACATTCTCATAAATACTACCAAACTCCATCGGTTTATTTTCATTGTAGTCATACCACATACTAAAATAAGCGCCGCTATATTCAGGCTTGGCTAAAGCAGTAAGTAGATTATCAACTGCTTCAACATTAAGCGCAACCTTATAAGCATGAGCTACGCTAATAACCTCAAGCGCAATCTCACGAATCATCTGCGCAATCTGAGGACTATTTGCCAAGGTATTCATATCTGCCTGAAACACAACAGACGCACCATTGCATGGCGCGCTTACAAGTAACTTATGAAAGCGTAAGCCCAATACACTTTCTTTCTTATTCGCTTCAAGAAAAGCCTTGCCCAACAGACGATCAACACTTAGATTATCTCTTGGCTGCATATACGCATAATCGATATTACATAACTGGTTATGCCACGTGATTTCATTACCTTTTTTACTCACTTTAATATGGCTTATTGCACCAATGATTATATTACTCTCATCTAAGTATTGCCTAAGCTTATTCTCTTCATTAATTCCATTTTGCAGCAATACAATCCATTTGTTACGCACATTTTTCAGCGACTCAAATAACACGCTATTTGCAGTTGACTTGGTGCAAATAAAAATAAGATCACCATCAATATCTTCAACGCAATCAACGATATCATTAAAACTTGCAGCAAGCTCCATGCCTCCGGTGATCGTAAGGTCGAGTGCTTGTTGATTTTTTGGCTTTTGCTTTAAAACCAATTGCACTGTAACACCTGCATTTTGTAAGCGCACAGCAATAAACCCACCAATGGCACCAACACCAATAATACTTACCTTCATAATCATCCTTTTTATCCTAGCTTGGCTTGTGAATACCCAACACAAGCCATTTTATGGCGCTTGGTTGCAAAGCAATTTGTGAAGATTTTATCATATTGGACTGCAGGCGATAGTTAATACTATAACCAAAGTTCAATC
The DNA here is from genome assembly GCF_057495195.1 of Cysteiniphilum sp. Taxonomy (NCBI): domain Bacteria; kingdom Pseudomonadati; phylum Pseudomonadota; class Gammaproteobacteria; order Thiotrichales; family Fastidiosibacteraceae; genus Cysteiniphilum; species Cysteiniphilum sp. Next base: position 14,158 of record NZ_JBXTEF010000088.1, read on the forward strand.
TGATAAAATCACGCAAAAGGCGAAGCAAGAAACTCTGGAAAATGGTTTGTGTTGGGTATATATTGCCTTTTATTCAATTAAAACAAAAGACTATTACCATGCCCGTTCGTTCATTTAATGGCAAAACACCAAGTATTGCTAAAGAGGCATTTATTGACCCAATGGCAACCATCACCGGCGATGTCTCTATTGGCAAGATGTGCTCTGTGTGGCCTAATGTTAGCATTCGCGGTGATCTCTTAAATATCACCGTCGGTTATAAAACCAACATTCAAGATAACTCGATTTTGCATACCACACAATTTCTTGACAACCCCGGTACAGGTTACGATACACGCATAGGTGACGAGGTCACCATTGGGCACAGTGCGGTTATCCATGGCTGCCATATTGGCAATCGAGTGCTTATCGGCATGGGCGCGATTATTTTGGATGGCGCGATTATCGAAGATGATGTCATTGTTGGCGCGGGCTCTCTGGTGCCACCAGGAAAACGTCTTCAATCAGGTTTTTTATATATTGGTTCACCTGCGGCCCAGTCTCGCTCATTAAAAGATAGCGAGAAAGCTTATATTAAAGCCAATGCCCAAAACTATGCTGACGTCATGCAAATACATAAAAAAGAGCTTGGGGTCTAAAGCCCATGTTTAAAAAACATATTACCCCTACTATCTCTTTATATCCTTTGATTACCTTCTTTCTTTTATTAATAACAGGTTGTACCACAATAAGCACACCTAAAGCACCTCTTATGCCAACGACCTCACCACAAACACAATGGCAGAGTTATCAGCAAAACCTACAGAAACTAACCCAATGGCAAGCATCTGGTGTGATTGGCATTATCATCAACCACAAAGCAGAGTCTGCTAATTTCATTTGGAAGCAAAACAAACAAGATTTCTGGATTCAGATTTATGGACCATTAGGCATAGGTGCTACAACTTTCTCAGGTGACGATCATCAAGTAGAACTTAAGCGTAGCAATGGTGACGTGATTAAATCACAAAGTCTTGAAGCGCTTATGCAATCACAACTTGGTTGGAGTTTACCGATTGAAGGCTTATATTATTGGGCGCGTGGTTTATATATACCACAAGTGCCTTATCGCAAAACGCTTAACAACTTTGGTCTAGTGCAAAACCTAAAGCAGCAAGGTTGGCAAATCCAATATAAAGACTATATGCTGTATGACACGCAATATCCACTTGCTGAGAAAATCATATTTCGTTATGGTGACGATTTAAAAATTACCCTCGTGATTAAATCATGGCTTTTAAACCCGTAACTTATCCCTCTTATGCCAAGATCAACCTTTTTCTGCATATCACAAGCAAGCGCGATGATGGCTATCATAATCTACAAACTTGGTTTCAGTTTATTGATCTTAAAGATTTTCTGCATTTTTCATTTACAGAAGACCATCAAGTCAATCTATCTAGCAACGTTAACATTAGCCAAAAGGAAGATAACCTAATCTACAAAGCAGCACTTGCTTTAAAGCCTTTTGCTAAAGCGCATACTGGCATCGATATTCATATTGATAAAAATATTCCAATGGGGGCTGGTCTAGGTGGCGGCAGTAGCAATGCAGCAACCACGCTGATTACCCTTAACACATTATGGCAGTGTCATCTTTCTAATGAGCGATTACACAATATTGGTCGAAATCTTGGTGCCGATGTACCGATATTTTTACTGCAACAAGCAGCTTGGGCAGAGGGGATTGGTGAGATACTAACGCCTAAAGCTTATATCGAACAATATGCACTGATTATTAAGCCTGACTTTCATGCCAGCACTCAGGAATTATTTAACCATCCCTTATTAAATAAGAACAAATCGCTATTAAATCATCGAGAAATCACTAACCCACTAGCGCATGACAATGTCTTTCTTGAAGTCATTCAAGAGCTTTACCCAAAGGTATGGCAAAATTTACAAAAACTGCCCAATGCACAAGCGCTAAGATTAACTGGATCAGGGGCGTGCTTTTACCTCCTTAGCACGAATTACAATCAGCTTTTACAAAATCAGAAAAAGTTAGAAAAAGATGTTGACAGTTGGATAGTGAAAACATTAAACTTTGCACCTGTCGAGCGATGACAACCCCTTAACTAAGCGGTTTTCACGATCAATATTGGGCTGTCGCCAAGCGGTAAGGCAACGGGTTTTGATCCCGTCATGCGCAGGTTCGAATCCTGCCAGCCCAGCCATAAAATATCATATTTTTTCAAGATACAATAAGAAACCCCAAGCATTATCCATTTTGTTTTATTAAAGCATCATTATCATTATGACTCTGATCTATTAAGTTCAAATCCGTTAATGCTACGCGTGTCTTGATCAAAGGAAATACCGATTTCATAGATAGGCAAATTGAGACTTAAAAATTTCTGCTTATAATCTCTGTCAATTATTTGCTGCAGCGCTGCTTTTGCGACATTGTTGCCATGACTTACTTTAAACTCAAATAAAATAACCTTATTGTCAGGCACAATAATTGACATGTCTATTTTCCCCATAGAAGTTGCATTCTCTGCCGCTGTTTGCATGCCTAACGCCGTGAAATAACTATAGATCACAGCACAATAATGCCCCTCATAATTCTGAATTGGATTATTCCTATACCAATCATGCGGAATAGCAGAAAAAAGCGACTTAATGCATGACTCAAAAAACACCCAATCATCCTTTAGCAATGCCTGATAAAGATTATTCTTATTGCGATTATTATGATAACTCTCAACACCAATTCTCGATATTTCGGCATTTAATGCAGCTTTGACCTCCATATTAGGATACGTTAATACAAAAGCTAACTGTGTGCCAATATATGCTTTTTCTTTAATGGTAAGATAGCCTGTTTGAAACAATACTGTTTCTAATGGCAAATCATTAATATCAATATTGTTCAACATATCCTTACTCACCAAACAATGCTCAAAGCTCGGTACATTATACTGCCCTTGCTTTAACAGTTTAATTAAGAAGCTTGGCGTACCTGTTCTAAACCAATAGTTATCAAACTCTTTATTGTGACGAAAGAACAATAAAATATCATAGGGATTATATACACTGTGATCCGGATTCCCCGAGAAGTTAAAACCATTATACCACTGCTTTAATTTAACCTTATCAACCCCTTGCAAATAGTCCTTAAAATAAACCTCAAGCTCAGCTTGCGTGTAGCCACAAATCTCTGCATATTGTGGCATAAAACCAATATCATCAAGGTTATTAAGCCCTGAAAACAAACTGACTTTTGAAAATTTTGTCACGCCTGTGACAAATACAAACTGCAAATAGGCATCATTATCTTTGATGACACTATATAAACCTTTTAAAATTTCTCTATTAACTATCGCCTCATCAGTTTGATTAATCACATCTAAAATTGGTTTATCATACTCATCAACCAGCACCACAACATGTTGATTATACTTTAACTTCAACGCTCGAATTAATGCATGAAACTGCACGCCAAACTCACGTTGCGGCAAGGTAATATCATGCGCTTTAGCATGTTCTTCAAGTGTGTTTTCAATAATATCAAGCAGTGCTTTTTGACTTTCAAAACCTTTTGATCCACCAAAACTAAAGTGAATGACTGGAAATTGCGCTCCCCAATCCCAATGCTTTTCTGCATAGGTTCCTTTAAAGAGTTTTTGATTGCCTAAAAAAAGCTGTTTTAATGTATCAACGGTTAAGGTTTTACCAAAGCGTCTTGGTCGAGAAAGAAAATAATATTTGCCCTCATTCACAAGCTTCGTTAACAAATGTGTTTTGTCTACATAAGCTGCATTGTGCTTTATGATTTCCTGTAAACTGGAGTAACCCAGTGGCAGATGCTGGAGATTATCCATAGCTAATTTTCTCATCAATGCAAATTTAACGTAAAGTATAACGAAATTATGGGTTATTACATAGCACGTTAAACCAAGATCTGCTCTAACTCCAGCTGCACTTGATAATGCATTAACACTTCCTGTTTAATATGCTCGACTAATTGAAGTATCTGTTGCCCTGTAGCATTACCGGTATTGATAATCACGCCACCGTGCTTAGGTGATATCTGCGCGCCACCAATTTGAAAACCTTTTAAGCCAATCTTTTCAACCATCTCACCAACAGTAATATGATAGTTAGGGCGTTTAAACACACTTCCTGCACTTGGCTCAGGGGGTAGCTTTGCTTGGCGCTGCGACAGGATATTATCCATTTTATCTTTAATTTCTATCTGCGGTTTTGCCGATAAATCAAAACATGCCCCAAGAACAATCACAGCGCCTGTTTTAAACATCGAATAGCGATAACCATAATCGATATCCGCTTTATCAATCCGCTGTTGTGTAAAGCTCTCACGATCCAAAATATCAACATAGCGCACATGATCATAAATTTCATCGCCATAAGCGCCAGTATTCATAATCATCGCTCCACCAATGCTTGCTGGCACATCAAAAAATGTCTCAACACCACTTAAACCATGCTCATAAGCGTATAAGGAGAGCTCTTTTAACAACACGCCAGCTTCAGCATAAATACCCTCTTTCACATGAAAGATCTTTTTAAACTGATCCTTAATCACGATAAATGCGACATCCTCATACACACTTTGCGTCAAAATGATATTACTGCCATTACCCAAGATAATCACCCTTGTATGGCGCTTGTATATTTCAATGATTTCATCTATCGATTGCGGAAAATATACATGCTTGGCAAAGCTCTCGATATGGTAAGTATTATAAGGCTTTAATGAAAACATAGTCACTCTTCTTTATCAATGCTGATGTGCATAAAGTGGGTAAGGTTCTCCAGTAGATTCTCATAGCCGCGAAAAATCTGCTCAGCTGACGTAATCGTACACACCTGGTCGGATAACGATGCACCCATCACGACTGCCATTCCCGCTCTTAAATCATAGCTTTTCATACTTGTCGCATGCAAAGGCTCAATAATACCGCCTAATACTTTGATCATATTGTCTTGGTAATCTATCGGAAAATTCAGCTTTTTAAGCTCATCAACATACTTGATGCGCTCAGGATAAACGGTATCAGTAATCTCAGATACACCATCAGCTTTAGCGCACATCACCGCGAAAATCGGTTGCAGATCCGTTGGAAATTCCGGATAAGGCATTGCCGTGATGTTCACCGGTGTTAATACGCTCTTTTTACCATAAAAACAAATACGACTACGCTCAGCATCAAACTGCCATTTCGCCCCCATTTGTTTTAAAACATCCAGCGGTTTTGCAATATACTCTTTGGTGTCAACCCCTTCAACACAGACATTTAAACCATGCAAATAAGCTAAAGCCGCATAGGTCATCGTCTGAATACGATCGTACATTACACGGAAAGTCACACCAGAGAGCTTCTCCACACCGTCAATCTGCATAATGCGCGCACTGTGATCAATTTTAATCTTAGCACCGGCATAATTGAGAAAACTTGCAACTTCAATCACTTCCGGCTCTAAAGCAATGTTATTAAGCTTCACCTGAGCAGTTCCTGTTGCAGCGTATAGCATCAAGTTGATACTTGCGCCCACCGATGGATAACGCAGTGTGTGCTCAACTGATTTATCCGCTTGATGCTCAATCACAATATGATATTCATCATGTGTAACCTTTGCCCCCAATGCTTCAAAACCTAATAGATGAATATCAAAGGGTCTTTGCTCGCTAAAAGAGCATCCACCAGGATAGCCAATTTTCAATACACTAACTTTCTTAGCCAAAGCACCAAGCAGCATCAATGATGTTCGTGTGCGACGCGTGTAATTACTAGAGAGCTCTATTTTATTGACTTTTTGTGGAGCAATAATAATTGCCACACCCTCCTTTCTATCAACCTTACCACCAATTGCCTGCAAGATATCACAAACAGCATGGTAGTCACGCAAACTGGATGGCACATTATCAAACGTCGTTGCTTCTTCAGTTAGCAAACTCGCAAACAGCAAGTGTAACAAAGCATTCTTAGCACCTGATAGTTTAATATTAACATCTTGAAGATGGTGACGTTTACTGACTTTTAACTGCATAAAATAACTAATCTTTGTGTTGCTTTAACGCACGTTTTTTCTGCATTTTCTCCTTCTGCGTCTGCTTATCCCTATAACGTTGCAATGGTGTTGATTTTTTTTGTTTTGTTGGTTCATATGGATTAACCGACTGCTTAAACTCAAAACTAATCGGCGTACCCACAAGATTAAAAACCTCACGGAAAAATTTCTCTAAATAGCGTTTATATGACGCAGGCAAATTATTTACCTGATTGCCATGAATCACGATAATTGGCGGATTATGCCCACCCATATGCGCATACTTTAGTTTGATTCTTGATTTACCCGACATCGGTGGCACATGATCTTGCGTCGCCATTTTTAAGACTTGGGTCAACTCTGGTGTTGATATTTTTTTCGTGGCACTTCTATAGGCATTTTTCAATGATGCAAACAAATGCCCAACATTGGTACCATGCAAAGCCGATATAAAATGAATATCAACATAATCTTTTAAAAATACTAAGCGACGATTAATCTCTTCTTTGAGATTTTCTCTATCTGACACACTCATGCCATCCCATTTATTAACCGCAATAACCATCGCCCGCCCTGCATTTAAGGCAAAACCCATCAAATGCATATCTTGATCAGTTAACCCTTCTTTAGCATCGATTAACACAATTACGACATTGGCATCTTTGATCGCTTGAAGCGTTTTAACCACCGAGAACTTCTCTAATGTTTCTCTGACCTTACCCTTACGGCGAATTCCGGCAGTATCAATAATGGTGTAATCTTCCTCATTACGTGAAAAAGAAATATAAACACTGTCAATCGTGGTACCCGGCATATCATAGACAACCACTCGATCTTCACCTAACATACGATTGGTTAGTGTTGATTTACCAACATTCGGACGACCTATTAAAGCAAAGCGAATACCACGCTTATTGGCTTCACCTTCAGCATGTTCAGAGTCTTTAATTGCTTTATCACACAAAGGTAATAAAGTGTCTGATAATAAGTTACTGACACCACGGCGGTGGCTCGCGGCAATGGGAAATAATGCGTCAAAACCCAGTGAGTAAAAATCAGCTGAGGCAACCTCTTCCTGCATACCATCGGTTTTATTAATCACTAATACAGAAGGCTTACCACGTGTACGCAGAAGCTCAGCAATATACAGATCTCCCGCTGTTAACCCAGCTTGTGCATCAACAACGAAATAAACAAGATCTGCCTCTTCAATGGCAAGCACAGATTGATCCGCCATTGATCCATCAACACCGACATCATTATCGGATAAGCCACCGGTATCAATGACAATAAAAGGTTGCTCTTCAAATTCCGCTTGACCATACTGGCGATCACGCGTCACCCCCGGCATATCATAAACCAACGCATCACGCGTGCGTGTTAAAGCATTAAAGAGTGTCGATTTACCGACATTCGGACGACCGACTATAGCAATGACAGGAACCATAATTCTAGAACTTAAGTACTCTTGATATTTCTGCTTGGCACTATAGCTTATTTAGGTCTAAAGAACAAATGCTGATACGCGATCAACGCAACCTTTCACGCGGCTCATCATGACCATCATCCTTGTGATCATTATTCTCATTTTGATTTTCTTCCTGTTGAATAAACTTCTCGTCTTCCTGACGAGCTTTCTCAATTAATGAATTCATTTTATTACCATAAGCTAGCGACTCATCATAGAAAAAGCGCAAAGCCGGAGCGATACGTAAACGCAGCTCTTTGGCAAGCGCTGTACGGAAAAACCCTTTGGCTGAATCCAAAGCTTTCACTACCTGTGATGGATGCGTTTCCGTGCTTAATGATGAGAAAAACACCTTGGCATAAGATAAATCTTTGGAGACCTCAACGCCGGTAATGGAAACCCATTGCAAGCGCGGGTCACGCACTTTGGTTGCTAGCAATGCAACAATGATCTTTTGAATCTCATCACCAACACGCTCAACGCGTGAATTACTTGCCATAATTATATTTCTCTCTTGATTTCAACCGTTTCAAAGACTTCGATCTGGTCACCAACTTTAACGTCATTATAGTTCTTAACACCAATACCGCATTCTATGCCTTTTTTGACTTCAACGGCATCATCTTTAAAGCGCTTTAATGACTCTAAAGAGCCTTCATAAATCACCACTTGATCACGCAATACGCGAATCGGGTTGTGACGTTTAATCACACCATCAATGACCATACAACCAGCAATCGAACCAAACTTCGATGATCTAAAGACATCACGCACTTCAGCAACACCAATGATTTGCTCTCTCAACTCAGGCGACAACATCCCCGACATCGCTTGTTTCACATCATCTATTAAATCATAAATAATGCTGTAATAACGCAACTCAATACCATCAGCTTCAGCTTGTTTTCTGGCCGTCGCATCCGCACGAACGTTAAAGCCAAAAAGCACTGCTTGAGAAGCAACCGCCAATGACACATCAGAAATAGTGATTCCACCAATACCTGAAGCAATCACATCAACCTTAATCTCATCATTACTAAGCTTAACCAGTGATTCGCGAATCGCTTCAACTGAGCCTTGAACATCCGCTTTAACAATGACATTTAAAGTTTGACGCTCACCTGTGGACTCACCCATGCGATCAAATAAGCTTGATAGCTTACTGGCTTGTTGCTGCTTCAAACGCTCATCTTTTTTCTTTTGCGATCTATATTCAGCGACTTCGCGCGCTGTTTTTTCATCTTTAACCGCAACCATCTCATCACCGGCATTTGGCACACCCGAAAGACCTAAAATCTCAACAGGTGTTGATGGACCTGCCGTGTTAATTTTTTGCCCAAGATCACTCATCATCACACGAACACGTCCATATTCCGTACCGCATAATACGATATCACCTTGGCTTAATTCACCACTTTGCACCAACACGGATGCAACAGCGCCACGCCCTTTATCTAAGCGTGATTCAATGACAACACCTTTTGCTAAGCCTTTATTAACCGCTTGAAGCTCTAATACTTCAGCCTGCAATAACACAGCATCTAATAATGCATCAATACCTAATCCTGATTTCGCTGAAACGTGAGCAAACATTATATCTCCACCCCATTCCTCAGAAATCACATCAAGCTGTGAAAGCTCAGTTTTAACACGATCTGGATCGGCTTCAGGTTTATCCATCTTATTCACTGCAACGACAATCGGCACGCCAGCAGCACGTGCGTGTTGAATTGCCTCTTTCGTCTGCGGCATCACACCATCATCAGCAGCTACCACCAAAATCACAATATCAGTACTTCCAGCACCTCGAGCTCGCATTGCAGTAAATGCTTCATGTCCAGGCGTATCCAAGAATGTAATCTGACCTTTTTGTGTTGTTACCGAATAAGCACCAATATGCTGTGTAATACCACCAGCTTCACCTACAGCGATACGTGTTTTACGAATATAATCCAAGAGGGAGGTTTTACCATGATCAACGTGCCCCATAATTGTCACGACTGGCGCACGCGGCATCACTTCTTGACTTGAAGAATCAACAACCACAGTCTCCTCTAATGTTTCATCACGATGCAATGTGTATTCATGGCCTAACTCTTCAACAATCAAAATCGCTGTTTCTTGATCTAATGGCTGATTAATCGTTGCCATCACACCCATTTTAAATAGCACCTTGATAAGTTCAGCTGCTTTTACTGCCATTTTTTGCGCTAACTCATTGACCGTAATGCCTTCAAAGATCACTACTTGCTTCATGACCTTTTCAACTGGCTTAGTAAATTGCTGTGTTTTGACTTTGTTTAACTGCAATTTCTTAGGCTTAGAAGGTTTACGCGAAAAACCATAACCATCTTCATCATCATACAGTCCACGTGAACCTTTCTTTGCTGACGCTGATTTTGATTTTTTTGCACCTTTGCGTGAGTCATTATTATCATCTTCACTTGTTCTACGCTTTATTTTGTCAAGCGTTTTCTTATGTGTGGTTTTTGCTTCATTAACCGAGTTATCGTCTATTACTTTATCTTCAACAATCTCAGGTCTTGACGTGATTTTAAAGCCATTATTTTTTGGTTTTTCAGCAGATTTTTCAGTAATCATAAAACCACTATCAGCTGTTTGATCTACTACGTCATCAGTTGTTGACTTCTTTTCAGCTTTTGCTGGCTTCGCTAATTTTTTAGGTTTAGGAATAGACTTGCCAGTTTGCGTTTTAGCTTCTTTCACTTCTTTTATTTCTGAAGACACATTATCAACAGTAACTGCTTCTACCTCTTGATCTGCTTGAGGTTGCCCAGATGTTATTACTTCTTCTATCACATCATCGTTTGCTATAACCGCGTTTTGTGTCGTCTCTGATTCAATTGCTGATTCACTATGAACCTCATCATTAACCTGTTCAACACCAACCGGCTCATGCTCTTTGGCAACCTGTGTGTCATCCTTAACCTGCTCTTCAGCAACATCAAGCGCCGGTGCAACAAGCGTCTTCTTTTTGCGCACCTCAATATTAACCTTGCGATTTCCAGCGACTTTCAACTGTTTTGTTGTCTTTCTTTGCAAAGTAACTGATGATTTCTTCTCCGTTGAGCCGCTTTGGATAAAACTAAGAAGCTGGTTTTTTTCGGCATCAGTCACTAAGTCATTGATGCTTTTCTTATGCACACCTGATTGTGCAAACTTCTCAAGTAGTACACTTTCATTAATTTTAATTAGTTTGGCTAGTTGCGCCACTGTCATCTCTGCCATCACATTTCTCCTACTTCTCGTTATCCTCTTCAAACCAAGGCGCGCGCGCAGTCATAATCAAAGCTGCCGCCTCATCTTCAGAGATCGAAATAATTTCGCGTAAATCATCAACGGCCAATTCAGCCAAATCTTCCATTGTAATCACATCTTTTTGCGCTAATGTCTCAGCCCACTCAGCCGTCATTCCTTCCATATTCAGCAAGTCTTCCGCCGGCTTGTTTCCAGCTAGAGCTTGTGAAATAAGCGCTGTTTTAGCCCGCTCTTGTAGCTCTTCACAGATCTCATTGTCAAAACCTTCAATCTCAAGCATTTCTTCACGCGCCACGTAAGCGACTTCTTCAAGACTGGTAAAACCTTCTTCGATCAATACTTCAGCAATATCTTGATCAATATCCAAGGCCTCCATAAACAGCTGTATATTTTTCTCTTCCTCTTCTTGCTGCGCTTTCTCAGCAACGGTACTTGAGATAACATTAATATGCCAACCAGTTAAAGCAGTTGCCAAACGCACATTTTGCCCACTTTTACCAATTGCTTGTGATAATTGATCTTCTTTAACAGCCACCTGCATTGCTTGCCTGTCTTCATCTTGCACGATAGACGTCACCTCAGCTGGCGCCAATGAATTCATTACAAATTGCGCTGGATTATCATCCCATAATACGATATCAACACGCTCACCTTGTAATTCATTAGTGATCGCTTGAATACGTGAGCCACGCATCCCAACGCATGCGCCAACAGGGTCAATACGCTTATCATTTGACTTCACAGCCACTTTAGCGCGAGAACCTGGATCACGCGCAATGCTAACGATATCCATCAACTCTTCAGCAACTTCAGGCACCTCAAGAATCAACAAGGCATGCAACATTTTCTTGTTAGCACGTGACAAAATAATTTGCGGTCCCTTACCATCATCATCGATACGTAAGATACAAGCGCGTAATTTATCATTTAAACGATAATTCTCTTTAGGTAATAGCTCTTTTCTAGGCAACACACCCTCAGCATCTTCACCTAAATCAATAATAAGGAAATCACGCGTAGTGCGCTTAACTTCGCCATAAACAATCTTGCCAACTTTATCGCGGAACTTTGCCACCATTAAACGACGCTCTTCATCACGCACTTTTTGCATGATGATTTGCTTGGCGGTCATCGCGGCAATTCGTCCAAACTCAACTGACTCAACGGGTTCCATCAGCACATCACCAACGACGACGTTATGCCCTTTCTCTTGAGCGACATCAACATATAACTCAGCCGCGTAATTCTCAATCTCATGATCTTCATCAACGATTTGCCATTGACGATATGTTTCATAATCACCCGTTTTGCGATCAATCTTAACGACAATTTCAGCCTCTTCTTCAAAGCGCTTTTTAGTTGCCATCGCCAAGGCTTCTTCCATGGCTGAAAAAAGTAAATCTCTTGAGACTTCCTTCTCATTGGCAACGGTTTCAATAACCAGTAGTAACTCTTTACTCATAACTTTCACCTATATCCACATTATTAAAGATTAAAACTTTGGCACAACGCGCATTTTGTCAACATTGTGAAAATCAAAGCGAATTTCTTCGTCTTCTTCTGTTTTAACAACTACTTCATCATTGTCTACTGAGATAATCACACCTTTAAAACGACGACGATTATCCTCTGTTGCTTGATGCAATTGCACTTTAACCTCAAAACCCTCCAAGGCTTTTGCCTGTAGCGCATTAAACACACGACGATTCACCCCTGGGGAAGATACTTCCAATGCATAAGCGCCACTGATTGGGTCTTCAACATCTAAAATTGCACCCACAGCACGACTGACTTCTTGACAGTCATCAATTGAAATGCCTTCTTCATGATCGATAAAAATGCGTAAGGTCATGCTGCCGGTATCTGCAGAATATGCATCCATTTCAATCCCCCATAAAATAAATCCAAGGCTCTCTACTTCTGGCGCAATAAGCGCTTCTAACTGATCAACCAACATTCCAACACACTCCTTGGGGTATAAAAAAAGGACTACTATGAGTCCTTTTTATCTACAAAACAAAAAGGCCCATAAGGGCCCGAAATTTCTCAAAATCTTTTTAGGTTGGTAGCGGGGGCTGGATTCGAACCAACGACCTTCGGGTTATGAGCCCGACGAGCTACCAGGCTGCTCCACCCCGCGTCAACTGTGGGACATATTAGCAAATCTTTTTTAAATTGCAAGACTTAAGTTTAAAATTTTCTGGCTAAGGCTAAATATTCACTCACAAGTGCTCACCGCACCCTGAGCTTAAGTCAAAGCGATCCACTGAGCATTAGTCGAGGTGGGTAAGCTTGGAAAAACAACACTTCATAGAGGCTTTGACTTATGCTCAACCAACGCTTACACAATAAAAGTGGATAGGAACATGGTCATAGTCAATTTTTTAATCACTTGAAAAATATTTTGACTAGAATAATAAACACACAAAACAAAAAACATGCTTTTACAGTAAATTTTCCTTACACTCTGAATTGGTTCTAAAAGAGGAGAGATATACTTGAAAACACTAACAGCAAATCAACCACACGGCTTATGGTACCTATTTGGCGTTGAGGTATGGGAGCGCTTTAGCTATTACGGAATGCGCGCACTACTTATTTTATATCTAACCAGTGAATATTGGGGCATGAGTGATACCGACGCATATTTAACTTATGGTGCGTACGTCGCCTTTGTCTATATGGCACCTGTAATTGGTGGCTATATCTCAGATGCTTACCTTGGTCATACAACGAGCGTTAAATATGGTTGTGTACTAATTGTAATCGGACACTTACTATTGACTGTTGAAGCAAGCTTCTTTGTTGGTCTTGCCTTTGTTGTAGCTGGAACTGGATTCTTTAAGTCATCAATGGCAGCAAGCATCGGCCGATTATATGATAAAGGTGATAAGCGTCGCGATGCAGGCTACACTTTGTTTTATATGGCAGTAAACTTTGGCTCATTCTTTGCTGTTCTTTTAGTACCGATGCTCGCAAAATATTTTGGTTGGCATGTTGGCTTTGGTGCTGCTGCTGTTGGGATGGCATTGGGATTAGTTGTTTTTTTATTAGGTCAAAAGAAAGGTGTATTACCTAAAGATCAATTTAGCGCTTCTAAACTAACGCGTATTTTAGCCATTGTTGGCGCATTGCTGTCCGTAATTATCTTTACTTACTTTATTGCTCACCCAACAGACACTTCAACACTACTGTATATCGTAGCAGGCTTCGTTGGCTTATATTTACTCTACAAGGCAATCAAAGGTGGTAAAGAATATATTCTGGCGATTTTAGCGGTTGTCAAAATGTCGTTTATCATTATGATCTTCTTTGCTCTTTTTGAACAAAAAGCCACGAGCGTCTTACTCTTTACTGAGCGCTTAGTTGATCTTAATTTATTTGGCTTTGAAATCTCATCAGCGAGCACGATGTCTTTAAATCCATTTTTCATTATTGTACTTGCTCCTTTCTTTGCTGCACTTTGGTCAAAGTGGAACCCAACCGTATTTGCCAAAATGGGTAGCGGAATTTTACTAACAAGTGCGGCAATGGGTGTTTTAACACTCGGCGCTTATGAAGCAATGCAAGGCTCACCTATTTCATTGCTATGGATTGTTGGTAGCTATCTACTGATTACCATGGGCGAGTTGGCTTGCAGCCCAACCGGACTTGCCGCAATCAGCAAAGTCTCACCGGTTGATGTCGTTGCGGTATTATTCGGTGTATGGGGTATTAAGTCATCTTTTAGTAACTACTTTGCTAGCTATATTGCAACATTTACCGATGTTGGCGGCAATGGCACCGAACAAGCTGCTGCTTATTTCAATGTATTTTATCATTTAGCACTTGTTGCTTTAGCTGTCGGCATTATCGTCCTGATCTTATCACCATTATTAAAACGTATTTATAAGATATAGGAGCTTCATCTTTGTTTTTTTATTAACGCTTCTCTAGAAAGGTTCTGCAGTTATAAGAAAACAATCAATAGCTGCAAACATTAATCAATACAATTCGCACCGCTTATAATAAGCACCAATCAGATGGTTCAATCTGCAGGGAAATAGTAATGGAATAATATACTATATAAAAACTGGGGAATTTTTGAGATGCCTGACGATGTCTTACTTTCACATGGCGAATGCCACACTATCATCAGCGCTAAGCTGTTTCACTTCTGAGTTCGGAATGGAATCAGGTGGTGCCAACTTGCTATTATCGTCAGACGAATGGCATTTTATATATTTTGAGATAAATGTCTAGAAGTTTTTTTTGATTAAGCGCGTTTTGCTTTGTAAATCGCCGTATATTTCTTAGTGATATACCACTGTTGCGCAATACTGATCACGTTATTTGTCAACCAGTACAATACTAAGCCTGATGGGAATGATGCAAAGAACACTGTGAAAATCACTGGCATCAACATCATGATTTTTGCTTGTGTTGGATCGGCTGATGTTGGGCTAATTTTTTGCTGCACAAACATCGAGATACCCATCAAGATCGGTAGGATAAAATACGGATCTTTTGATGCCAAGTCATGAATCCAGAAGATAAATGGCGCTTGACGCAATTGCACACTTTCCAATAACACCCAGTAAAGCGCGATAAATACAGGAATCTGAATCAAGATTGGTAAACAACCACTGGCTGGATTGACCTTTTCTTCTTTGTACATCTCCATCATCTTACGCCCAAGCTTCTGGCGGTCACCCTTGTAAAGCTCTTGCAGCTTCTTCATGCGCGGTTGCAACATACGCATTTTTGCCATTGACTTATAGCTTTTGGCAGACAATGGGTAAAACAATAATTTAATTAACACAGTGACCAATATAATGGATAGTCCCCAGTTAGCAACAACGCCATGAATAATCGTCATCAACCAAAAGATGATCACTGAAATAAATGACAACATACCATAATCTACGAGCTTATCTAAACCATCTGGCTTATTGGTACCAAAGTCTTTAACAATCGCTTCAAGATTCTTGGTAATCGTAGGACCTGTATAAAGGATATTGATGTTTTCAACGCTTTGATCAGCATTTAATACAACAGGCTGTGTTTTAACCCCTGATTGATAAGTATTATCGGCAAGTTTATTGGCATAAACGCTAAAGCTTGTGCCTGGATTATTTGGCACCCAAAGGCTCACAAAATAATGCTGAATCATCGCTGCCCAACCTTTATTGGTCGAGACATCCACTTTTTCACTGGATTTAGCTAAATCAGCAAATGATTCTTTTTGGAATGTACGTTGTGATGAAGACAAACCAACACCTTGGAAAGAGTACGAATGCGCATCTAAAATACTAAAGCTATGACTCTCAGGCTTCACTTGACGCGTAATTTCATTGTCAAAACTAACGCTTAATGGTGCTTTAGTCGTGTTTTTAACACTTTGCTTAAGTGTGATTTCATAGGTGGTATCGTTAATAATATACTGACGTGTAACATCTAAGCCTTGAACACTTGCCTTCAAAGTCACGATCGTTTGATCATCTTTCTTAGCTGTATGCGCTTGACCAAAAACAATACTTTGTGGCTGACCGTTAATGTAAATAATACTTTGCGCAATGTATTTGCTACCCGCTGTATTATTTAACATCGGCATCGGGCTTTTATCCGTTAAGCTCACGTTATAATCTTTCAATGCAGCATTAATAATCGCACCATTTAATGGGCTAATTTGCAAATCACTAAACACTGCTGTATTTAATGTGATAGGCTTTAGGTCTGTCTTAGTAAAGTTTTGCTTAGTGACATCCGTCCTGACACTTTGCTCAGCCGCGTTACTCGCACTAACATCTTTATTATCTTTTTGCACTGCTGTTGTTTGTGCTGGCGTATCAACTTTCGCTGGCTGCTTAGGCGCATACATCTCCTCCCAGCGCGCCATCAACGACATAAAAATCACGACAATAAGCGCGATCAAGAATATTCTCACGTAGTTTGACTTCATTATACTTAACCTTTTTACCCTTTTTTAACCTTTTCTTTCGTTGGCACTGGATCGTAACCGCCTTTGCAAGCTGGGTGGCATTTTAGCAGTCTTTTTGTCATTAGCCAAAGCCCAAACACTAAACCATGCAATTTAATTGCTTCTAGCGCATATTGTGAACAAGTCGGATAGAAACGACAACGAGGCCCAAGATATGGGCTAATTGCTATTTGATAAAAGCGAATGAGAACAATAAAAGGAAACGCAACAATTACGCGTATTTTGCAAGAAATTCGTTGATAGAGTGCCACAATTCCTCCTTTGTCGCGCGTGCGGCATTGTGATTTGTAACAACGATCAACATCGTCTTTTCAAACAACGCCTTATGCTGGCGAAACATCTCTTTATTTAAGCGGCGACATAGATTACGTTGCACGGCTATTTTAACTTTTTTTTTGCCCGTGATAACACCGATACCTGAGTGCAGATCTTCACCTTTAGCAATCAAATAAGAAAAGTGTTTGGTATGAACCTTTTGACAGATACGAGAAAAGCCAAGTGAAAAACCCTTGGCATCTAAGATAAATTCTTTGGCTAAGCTATTAAGCTGCAAGCTTATGTCTGCCCTTAGCACGTCTGTTACGAATCACTTTCTGACCACTTAGCGTCTTCATGCGTGCGCGGAAACCGTGCGTTCTTTTTCTTTTTAAGTTACTAGGTTGAAACGTTCTTTTCATCGTACTATCCTCAGTTTGTATTTGTATTTATAAAATTTACTGCAAATCTGCCACATTCATGCAAGGCGCCGATTCTACGCCAAAAATAAATTTCGGTCAATTAAAATGCCCTAGCAATTTCAACCGCGCATTCTAGCGCAAAATATAGGCGCTGTCGATAGCTATCCTTCAGTTATTCAGGGCAATCGCATTTAAAAGTTATTGATTTTTTGTGAATTTTGTGAAAGATTCTGAAAATAAAGTCCGACAATGACAGAAAACACAATAACTCCATCAATTTTCACACATTTTGAGTCTGTAAAAGATCCGAGAGTTAATAGATGCAAAATAAAGTACTCCCCATTGTCTAGACCACTTTGCAATAAAAATGGGATTTTTACCTCCTGACTTGGCACACAGTTTAACATTTTTTGAGACTCTTTTTGTGTCTCCAACTGTGGTCCAAAATATGGGGAGTATTATAATTTACCCGTAGGGGCAATTCATGAATCGCCCTACACCGCCATAAATATACTAAGTAATGTAATACTGACAATAGAGAATATAAACATCTTGCGCGCCCAATGTGCCTTATCTTCAGCATTAAATCCTTTAATACTCAATGCAATCCATGCGATTCCTAAGATAAAGGCAACAGCTAAATACAACAAATGGACATGTGCAACCACTGCTAACATTAACGTAGCAATAACATATAATACAACAAAAATAAGTGCATTAATCTGGGTGTACAGCATGCTACGTTTAAGTGGCAACACCGGAATATTTGCTGCGGCATAATCATCTTTGCGATAAATAGCAATAGCAAAGAAATGCGGCATTTGCCAACAGACTAAGATAATAAACAACGTCAATGCGACTTCATCAAATCGATTGGTCACCGCGGTATAGCCAATGACTGGCGGTACAGCACCAGAAATAGCGCCAACAACCGTACCAAAGATTGAGCTTCGCTTAAACCATAATGTATAAGCCACAACATAGGCAAATAAGCCAATAGCCGCAATAATGACAGTTAAAGTATTTGTTCCAAGATATAAGGCAACAAAACCAATAATGCCTAAGATAAACGCATAACTTAAAGCAAAACGTAGCGATACTAATCCACAAGCTGACGGACGCTTTTGTGTGCGCTTCATCAACTGGTCAATATCTCGATCAATATAGTTATTCAAAACACAACCACAAGCGATGACAAATGCCATACCAATGAGCGCACTTAAAAAAACAATCGAAGAAAAATTACCTTGTACCGCAACAAAAAATCCACCGCACAAGGTAACGATATTACCGAAAATAATTCCGGGTTTGATAAGTTTAATGAGTTTCATTAACGTTACATGACCATCATCATGCTGTAAAGATTGAACATAATCCATAACGTACCGATAACTAGAATTAATACAACAATCACTGCAAATATGAAGCTGATCATATTCCAGCGCGATTTTGAGTCTGTACTTAAATGCAAGAAAAATACTAACTGCACATACAACTGGATAAGTGCCAAAATTGCGACAGAGATATACAGTCCAACTGGAGGAAAGACTTTAAATCCAACTAAGCTAAAAGCAATAACGGTGATAATGATCGATAATACAAAACCAGTGATATAAGTTTTGTATGTGCCATATGCCGCACCTGTTTCATGATCGTATAAATGTTCGCCTGACATATTAGATTGCTCCCATTAAGTAGACAACTGAGAATACGAAAATCCACACGATATCCAAAAAGTGCCAGAACAAACCTAAGTACGTTAGCTTTGTTTTGCTCATTGGCGTGATACCATGCTTACGGATTTGAAAAATCATACTCACAATCCAGATTAAACCAATGCTTACATGCAATCCATGCGTTCCCACCAAGGTAAAGAACGAGGATAAAAATGCACTTTGCGCCCAAGTGTGACCTTCCATATATAGGTGATGGAATTCATAGACTTCCATGATGATGAAACCTAATCCTAAGATAAAGGTCACCCATAACCAACCTGTAATAAGCTTAATATTACCTGAATTGCGCGACAACATTGCCAAACCAAAGGTAAAGCTACTCATTAAAAGTAACATGGTCTCAACAAATACAAATGGCAAGCTAAACAATTCTTTAGCACTAGGACCGCCAAATGTATGGGTATGGAATACTGCATATACTGCGAACAATGTCGCAAATAATACGCAGTCACTCATAATATAAATCCAAAAACCAAATACGCTTTTGGAACCATCATAATGGTGGTGATGTTCACCGTGATGGCTTTCTACTGCTGTAGTACTCATGCGCCCACCTTCTTCATTTTTTCAATTTCAGCTTCAGTTTCTTCAACTTCTTTGGCTTTCACATAATAATCAATGTCGTAATTGAATGAACGTGAAATCACGGAAGCAAGAATACCTAGCAAACCAACACCTGCTAACCACCAGATATGCCAAACAGCAGCAAATCCAAAGGCTAAAGCAAATGCGCCAATCACAAAAGCAACTCCTGTGTTTCTTGGCATATGAATATCTTCATATGGGCGCTTCTCCGCAACTGGGCGATTTTCAATATTTAGCCCTTTTTTCTTGTGCTCCCAAAAGCCATCCAATGAATCAACTACAGGATCATGCGCAAAGTTATAAAAAGGTGCAGGAGACGACGCTGTTGCCCACTCTAGTGTACGTCCATCCCAAGGATCGCCTGTTAAATCACGGTTTTTATGACGATCTTTGATACTTACAATAATTTGAATGATTTGCAACAATACACCAATAGCAATCAACATTGAACCAACCCAAGCCACAATTAACCATGGTTGGAAGCCAGTTGACGCATCATAATGATATAAGCGGCGGGTCATGCCAATAGCACCTAAGTAATAAAGCGGCATAAAGGCAACAAAGAAGCCGACAATCCAGAACCAAAATGACCATTTACCTAAGCGCTCGTTAAGCTTAAAGCCAAACATCTTAGGAAACCAATAGATCAGTCCGGCAAAGTAACCAAATACCACACCACCAATGATCACATTATGGAAATGCGCGATCAAAAACACACTGTTATGCATCTGGAAATCAACGCCTGGCACAGACAATAATACACCGGTCATACCACCGATAGTGAATGTGACCAAAAAGCCCATTAACCAATACATTGGCGTAGTAAAGGTAATACGTCCACGGAACATAGTAAACAGCCAGTTGAAGATCTTCACCCCTGTTGGAATTGCGATAATCATCGTCATAATACCAAAGAAGGCATTCACGTTGGCGCCTGCGCCCATTGTAAAGAAGTGATGCAGCCATACCGAGAATGCAAGAATCGTAATAACAATACTAGCCCAAACCATTGTTGCATAACCAAATAGCTTCTTTTTAGAGAACACAGAAACAACTTCTGAAAAAATACCAAAGGCTGGCAGAATCAAAATATAAACTTCAGGGTGACCCCAAATCCAGATCAAATTAACATACATCATTTGATCACCGCCACCACTGACAGTAAAGAAATTTGTACCTATATAACGATCTAAAGTTAACAATGCTAATGTCACCGTTAAAACTGGAAATGCAGCAATAACCAAAACAACAGAACAAAGTGACGTCCAGGTAAATACCGGCATCTTCATTAATGTCATGCCTTTACAACGCATTTTAATAATGGTGACAAAGAAGTTAATACCCGTCATCAAGGAGCCTATACCAGATATCTGCAGCGCCCATATCCAGTAATCAACCCCGACCCCAGGGCTAAAAGCGGTCTCCGAATAAGGTGGATAAGCCAACCAACCTGTATGGGCAAAATCACCGATTAATAGCGACATATTAACCAAAACCACACCAACTACAAAAAGCCAAAAGCTTAATGAATTAAGGTACGGAAAGGCGACATCGCGTGCGCCAATTTGCAATGGAATCGCAATATTCATCAAGCCAAACATCAATGGCATTGCCACAAAGAAAATCATAATCACACCGTGAGCGGTAAAGATCTGATCAAAATGCTGCGGAATCAAGTAACCAGTACTGTCGCCTGATGCTAGGGCTTGCTGTGTACGCATCATTGCCGCATCGACAAAACCACGAAACAGCATAACCAGCGCGACAATAATATACATAATACCGATTTTTTTATGGTCTACTGTCGTGAACCATTCACGCCATAAATAGCCCCATTTTTTGAAGTAGGTCAAACCACCTACCAATAACAACCCACCAACAACAATAAAGATAAACATCCCAAGAATGATCAACTGTTGGCTTACGGGTTCCCACAAATACGGGAAAGCTGTGTGTGGATCACTCAACCTTCCAATCAATGCTTCTAACATATTCGTTCCCTATTTATTCACACTTAATGGCTCATTTCTGACATATGATGCATATGCCCCATCATGCCAGGTTTGTAGTTTGGCATCATGTAGTACATAACAATGTCATTAAATAAATTTTTATCGACTTGACCATAATATGTCACTGGGTTATCAATTGATTGTTTTGCCAAATGATCCCAGAAAAAGTCCCAAGTTAAGGCTTTCTTAGATGTTTTAGCCTCACTTACCCATTTATTAAAGTCAGCCTCAGATGTAGCATCTGCGTAGAACTGCATATGTGCAAAACCTTCGCCTGTGTAGTTAGCTGAGAAGCCACGATACTCACCTGGGTTACTTGCCAATAAATGAAGCTTAGTGATCATACCAGTCATTGCATAAATTTGCCCACCTAGTTGCGGAATAAAGAACGAGTTCATAGGTGCTGCTGATGTGATTCTAAAGTTAATCGGATGACCAACAGGGATAACAATCTTATTCACTGTTGCAATATCATACTGCGGATAAATAAACATCCATTTCCAGTCTAATGCGACCACCTCAATCTCAACAGGCGGCTTATCAGACTCTAATGGTTTGTATGGGTTAAGTGAATGCGTTGTCACCCAAGTTACAATCCCTAAAATCAAGATAATCACACATGGAATCGCCCACCAGACGATCTCAAGTGCTGTGCTGTGTGACCACTCAGGGCGATATTTTGACTTAGTTGCAGAGTCGCGATAGCGCCATGCAAACCAAAACGTCAAGAAAATCACCGGGATCACCACGATTAACATTAATAAAACAGCAAATATCAATAGTCTAAGCTCGTGATGTGCAATAGGTCCCTGCGGATCTAACACACCTGAGGAGCACCCCCCAAGTAACACTGCTGGCAGTAACACCATCAATGCAACAAATGGCTTAGCTAAAGGCTTTTTGCGCTTTGATTTCCTGCCTCCAACATCTGAGAAAGTCAATGGCTTAGCCATCCTTTTCAGTGCGGACACAAAAAAGTACAAGTACTTGATCATATCGATTTCCTTAGTTCCTTTATATCTAGCTAAGTTATTGGAAAATAACTTAGCGCATAGTATAGCTATTTTTTTCCTAATTAAAACTGGGATGATTGGGTTTATGGTGAAAAGGTGCTTATTGCATCAGGCATCTGGGTAATTATCAATCAAAAGTAGTAGATATACTCTATGATTGTCCTCCTTGCAACTCTTGTGTAATTAAATCTAGCATTCTTTGAACTTTAGGCTGTGTGTAATTATGTTTTTGATAATACACGTATAATAGTCTGGGCATTTTGATCTCTGGCAAAACATGGACAAGCTCACCAGATTGTAGCTCTTTTTTTACAACATAATCATGCACTTGACTAATGCCCATCCCCATTAAAACAGCTTGCTTAATGGCGAGTATCGAATCCATCTGCAATGATTGATTAATATACTCTGGATATTCCAAGCGTATTGGCATTGAACGTTTATTTATATGACCAATAAAGGCAAACCGCTTTAAATCCTCGATAACTTGTGGCGCACCTCCTTGTCTGGCGATATATTCGGGTGTGGCACACAAGACATGATCAGAATCAAATGCTTTTTTCAAGACGATTTCATCCGGCGCTTCCAAGTTGCGTCCAATGACGATATCAATCTCGCTAGCATACATATCAACATCATCCTCTTGATAAAGCACCTCTAATACCACTTTTGGAAAGAGCTGTTGATACTTGGCAATAATAGGTACAACTAAGCTTTTCATTAATGATGGGTTGACCGATAATTTAAGCTTACCTGTTGGTTCATTATGCATCGCCTTAATAACCGATTGGGTGCGCTGCATTGCTGCTTTGAGATTAAGGCAATGTTGATAAAACACATTGCCTTCAGGCGTTAATTCTAAATATCGCGCATTACGTAAAAACAAAGGCAACTCAAAGGTAGTTTCCAACTGCTTAATGGATTTACTGATGGCTGATTTAGTCAAATGCAACTCTTCAGCTGCCAGACTAAAAGATTTCGTTTCAACGGCTTGCATAAACGCCTCTAAATTGGAAAGATCTTTATATATACTTCTTTTTTTAATTTCAATGCTCACCTACTTTCTCCCTCTGACAATCAAAACTATTTGAATTTAACGCTCTCAGCTCATCATTATACCGCCAACAAACAACCTGATAATTGGAATTTTAAGAAACGCTTGTTTCAATCCACGAATTTATGCATCTGCTTTCTGTAACACGTCTAAAAAACGACTTACTTTGGTCGGAGTCACGCCATTATATATCGCATAATATGCATATAACTGATGATGCGTATTTAACTGTGACATAATTGGTACGACAAGTCCTTGTTCTAACTCGCTTTCAATAATCGACTGTGGTAGCTCCGATATGCCAAGCCCCGCAATAACACAATCCTTAATCGCATTGGTTGAATTGATCTCAAGCTGAGAGCGAAAACCTATGTTTTCTTTTTTAAGCTTCTCAGGGATTGACTTAATGAGTGTGTTTTTCTGCTTATGAATAATAAAATAATGATCTGCTAAATCCATTAAACTTTGCGGCACCCCATGGCTTTTAATATAACCAGGTGAAGCACACAGCATACTGACTGTGCTTAGCACTTCTTCTCTTTGAATATAATTCGGTAGATTATCTTGATATGGTGCAATATAAATATCAATGCCACCATGAATATCACCCGTAAACTTATTACCTCCCATAATCAAATCAACATGCATTTTCGAGCATGTTTCTTGAAATGTAGTGACCGTGTCTAGAAAGTGCTGACATAATAGGCTTCTAACAATATTGATCGTCAGCACGCCCTCTGGCTCTGTTTGCATATCTTTAATATGCGCAGATATATTTAAAATTTCACGTTCAACCTTTATACATTCACGATAAAAATTCTCGCCCTCTGGGGTTAGTTTGAAGTTTTTATGACTGCGCGAAAACAGTGGTAATTCAATCACATCTTCCAATAATCTAATCGCTTTACTAACTGTTGATTTTGATACATCAAGCTTTTCTGCAAACTTGGTTAATGACTTAAGTTCGACCGCGCGCATAAAAAGATTGATATTGTTTAGCTGATGATAACTTAACCTTTTATTAATCATCTTATCTAACATTGACATCCTGACATCTTATTCCTATTAGTCATCTATGGTTTATATCATAGTCTTAATTGATTTAGGGGTACATACTGAATACCATAATCTAAGCAAAATTAGTTCTTAGTGAGAAAAGTTAGGTGATAACTGGTTTGACACCTACCGGTTTACTGTAAATTCAAGTTTAAATTAACAACTCCTGTAATCTCCCCCGCTTTTATAGCAACATCTCCAGTAGGATTAGGAACCATATACGCATCAAAATGGAAGCTGCCGCTAGCACCTGTTTTAACTTTTGCCACTTGATATATAGCATTGCTTGGGCGAATCATATCTTCTGAACCAGATTGTTTTAATGCAAACCCTAGCTTCGTTATTTCTCCCGCATTATTCTTCCCATATATAACACCATTAGCGCTCATTGCGGAAGGTTGCGGGAGAATTTGCACACCCAAATGTTGTACAGTATACTTGCCATTGGTACAGCTATATGGCAGACCTATTTTTGCTAATAACTCCCCTTTACTTCCTAGTTTTTTTGCCTTTTCAAGTGAAATATTACCTGAAATATTTGTTTCATTAGTGCTAAAACTACATGTTACTGGAGAGAGCACAATATTCCTTATGCGCCAATTCATATCCCTAAAGGCAAACCCCAAGTAGATAGAAAAGTCAGCCAATTTACTCTTAATTATTTGAGGCGAGACTAAAAGATTTGGATCTACTTCGACAGTGAGCTCCGGCTTAAGGATGATTTGATTAGAACCCGTGCTTGTTATATCTTCAAGATCCGGATTAAGACGACTTATACTTGCCGCATCACAATGCCCTGTACATCTGCAACTATTAGGGTCTAAGTGATACAATTTAATCTGACTTTTAAACCCAATTTCATCATTAGGCTGATAATTTGGCACCAAATGACAGTTAGATAGAGTATATGAATAAGCCGATACAAGCTTTGCGCTACCTATATGTATGTCAGGTAAACTAATAACTTTTAACTTCATAGTTAACACCAAGCCACCCGAAAAAAATAATATCTGATTAGGCGTTATCATCACATTTTTATCATAAATATTTGAAGGGTCTACTGAGTTGCGACCATAGGTGCCTTGAATAGCACCAAGACTTGCAAATATATTGGCCTCTGGTTTGCTCTTGAGGTGTGTCACTAAAATTAATTTTGTATTATTCTTACCCTCAGGATCAGATTGGGAAGTTGGAATTGTCCAAACGAAGTTATTAATACTGTATGTTGTAATATGCCCTATTTTATTGACTTGAATGTCATGTAGCGCAGCATAACATGAATTTACAATCATAATTGACACGAAAAAAAATTTTATTATAACATTTATGCGAATTTTCATTATTGCACCCCCTTCATTTATCTAACTTTGAATAAAGCTCACCACCATAATCATTAATATAAATTAAATACAATGGCTTTTTATTAGCTAATACTTTCTTGAGTGTAGCTACTTCTACGGGTGTTAGCTTTAGCGTGGTTTTTTTAAACGGTAATAAAATCTGGGCTTTTTGCATCACAATTGGTTTTGCTTTAGTCACCTTGCTATCGCTATCAGTTGTTTGATCAGGGATTTGATCTGTAAGCCCTAATGAGTTAATAATATATGGACTATTATTATCCAATACAATGTCATTACCATGGCGCTTGAATGTAATCTTATCTTTAATCTCACTGTTGCTAAGCTCAGGAATATCTTTCGGGCGATACATCATTTTGATCTGTGTGTGAATCGCAATTTGCAGTCCACTTTGTAAATGCCCTTTCTTTGAAGTGTTTTCCGTAAGATCCAGCTTAGGTGGCGCCTCTTGAAACTCTAGATAAAAGAGACTCTCACGATCTTTAGGCAAGTCCGTACTGGGAAGCTTTATAATATGTAGAACAACCTGCTCATTTTTAGGTGGAACAACTGTAAATTTTGGCGAGATCAAAAACTCATGATCAATTGCCCCCTTAACTGTTTGTGCTGACTTATTAGGATCACTTGCGACCACCCAACTTTCCAAACCATACGCATTATCTGGATCATTATTCTGAACATTAACCGCTGTAAACTTATCTCCCTCATGATAAATAACCCGCGTTGGCACAGGGGTAACGTGCGCAGAAGCAGTCATTATCGTGCCAAGCCATAAAATAATACCATAACACCATTTCTTCATACTAACTCCATTTTATTATTTTGTTTATTATCTTATATGGACGATATCTTAACTATATTGCATCGTCATGGTCACGCTAGCAGATAAATCACCACCATTGGCTATTGTCTGGATAGCGCTTTTAATGTTATCTGTGAAATATAATTGTGGCGTGAACTCTAGATCATATTCATTCATTCCACTTGTAGTTGGTTTCGCATTAGGAAATTTTGTAATTGCAGTTGAAGCACCAAAGTTTAAGTTATCGAGATCAGCAGCATAATACAACTCAACACCAAAGCCACTATCTGCATTGGATGAATTTTGTAATTGTAAAATATTACCAGAATCAGCTGTTTTTGTTGCTGGGGCATTCATGAGAAGCGATAGTTTTGGCGTACTACTGGCGCATAATAGCTTAATATTAACAGGCGCAGGCGCTGTATAGTTCATCATTTTACTTGTGACTTTATTATCGCTTTTTGCTGATTCAAACTGAGTTAAATCATTAATTGATAGAGTGCCAAAATCTACTGTTTGCGTTTCTCCCGCCTCTTCAATCTTGCATGTAGAAGCAGTAACTGTTGCTGTGAATTTAACCGTAACATTATCTCCTGCATATCCTAAGCCTACTGTTAAAGCTGCCAAGGCTGTTGTTATTATTGCTATATATTTTTTCATCTTAATTCTCCTGTTGTGTTGTTTTGTATTTTTAAATAGTTATTTGATTGTGGTCTAGAT
Source organism: Cysteiniphilum sp. (assembly GCF_057495195.1). Lineage (NCBI taxonomy): Bacteria > Pseudomonadati > Pseudomonadota > Gammaproteobacteria > Thiotrichales > Fastidiosibacteraceae > Cysteiniphilum > Cysteiniphilum sp. Next base: position 41,955 of record NZ_JBXTEF010000088.1, read on the forward strand.
TGCTGATCGTTATCGTATTAACAAGCTTATTCGTTGTAGTGTCTAGTTGCATATGATCACCCTCTTTGACAGTGTTGAAATAATATAAATTGCCATAAACATGCTCAGCAATTTCCCCGGTACGTGTATCAATTAGCTTACTTACATCGGCATGCTTAGTCTGATCGAGCTTAATAAACAGTGATTGCCCTATTTTTGCTTTGAATTTGCGATATAAGATTGCTCCTTGCACCGGTACCGCATACGCTTCATGTGTTTCTAACACGCCATTTTGGTGCTGTGTATCGCTTAACAAAATATCATTATAATAGTAAGGCATTAGGCTGTTGTATAAGCCATAGCCATTATAATTGGTCTCAGTTAAGCCATCAACGTTAACACCTGACACACCATCTGTATCGATCACTGCAAAGGTATCATTGGCATATTGCATAAACTGCAATCCTGTATAGCGCGTGTAAACCACACCGCCTGACATACTGGCTGATGCTGAATAATTACGCAAACTCTGCATATTGCCATTAACATTAATGTTGGCAACATTAGTCTGTTGAGATACGCCAAAATTAACACTGTTTTTTTGATTACCTGCTTGCTGTAATTGTCTACTGTAGCTATAGCCGATATTAGCTGATGTTTTACCCGAGTCTGAACTTATACCATAACTGATATTATTATTGAGTGCTTGGGACGCCATATCATAGCCTGTACTGTTATTTAAGCTGCCACCATGCTCACCAAAATTTAAACTGATATTTAAACTGATGCTACGGTTTAACTGACCTTGATTGACTCCGTTAAGCACTTTTGACTGATCATAAGAAATACCATAGTTAAAAACTTGAAAGGACTGATTTAAGCTAATATCTGCCGTTAATTCATTGTCATTTGACCACTGTTGACTGTAGGAAACATTGGCATTTAAAGACATATTCCAAAATAGGCTTTGTGAGATATTGAGACTAAAATTATTTTTCTGCCCTGAATTGCCATCTGCTGAAAAAGCGCTTTGTGAAAAGGCTTGATCTATACCGACATAATGACGCGTTTGATAAAAATAGCCAACGACATCAAAACTACTACCCATATTAACAAAGCTTTTATCATAACTAACTTGCGCACGCAGACCACTGTATAACTTACGTGATCCCTGAGTAGTTTTTGCATTAAACATCGAACCTGAAGTCACGAGATTAAGCGCACCATATTGACCGAGGTTAATCGAAGTACCAACACCTTCTGCAACATAATCAGGATTGACAAACACACCGACATAAGGCGAGAGATAATTGCTAAGACCATAGTGCACTTCAGCCTCTAAAAACTCAGCTTCCATATTAGTGTGATACTGCATTAAGCCAATATTAGCGTCGTACATCACCACGCCTGGATAAAGCGCACTTGAAACGTATTGAAATGGAATGGTTGATTGCGTCTTATTCCCACTATTATCTGTGACGATCTCAGTAATATCACCAAGGCCTGCAACGGCGTTATAGTCACTGATTTTATAAGGTCCTGGATTTATATGTGTTTTATAAATCAACTTATTATTTTGATACAACTCAATCGTAATTGGCGTACTGGCAACCCCCTATACAACTGGCTTAAATTGCTGTTCATCTTGCGGCAGCATCGCAGTGTCATTATTAAGGGTTGCACCATAAAAACTATTACCACTAAAAATATGACTTTGAATATTGTTATACCCCAACATTAAGCGACTACGCCAACTAGGAATCACGGTTGTTGCGTAGGTATAGGTAATATTTGAATTATTTTGCGTTTGAGAAGTAGTATTTGATTTATTATAACTTGTCTCTGCACTCATATTAGAATATAACTGCCAACGCCCTAGATTATAGTGTAGCTGTGCTGAGCCGAAAATACTGGCATTATCATTATCAAAATCATGATTAAATGAAGCATCAATATCATAATTCATCACACCGCCTGAGATACCAAACTCCCATAACGCAGGTGGGGCTGTTGCACCGGATTTCACATCATAGACATAAGATTGCGGCACTAAAATATCAATGGTTTGCGTCATGTGATTATAGGTATAACTCACATATTGAATGCCCGCTTTGCTCAGCTGATATTTTTCGTGTTTGAATGCTTTGAGTAATATTGGTTTGGCGTGCATTTTATTGGTCATTTCACCATTTAACTGAATTAATAGCTCATTTGTTTTAGGATTTTGCATGACATTAACGCTATATTGCCCCAATGGCTTATCATTAAGCCGAAAATTCAACACTTGAAAACCAGAGACTAATTGACCTGATAACATCTTGGCATCTTGCGCTGAGAAATCATTGAAAAAGCTGGTGTCAAAACCGGGGCTTTTGCTCTGTGCCAAGCTTACGCCTGCACAGGCAGAAAGGATAAAAAAAGATATTATTTTCTCTTTCATAGCATAAGACCTCATTATTACAGTGATTCCCCAAAAATAAATAATCACTTAGCTCTGCTGATAATTTTTAAATCTAAATTTAAAATTTTTTTCATCGATTCGCTGATGATAAAATATGATTAAAATCACTTGAATCTAAACACTTCTCACTTCAAAAGGCACCGATGCGTATAAATGATTTACGGGCATAATATAACCATCCTTATCTGCAACGATGGCAACACGATAGGTGAGGCTTGTTTCCGCCGCACCTATGTGTTTTATACGGTACGGTTGTACCGGCTCCCCCCCTATGGCTTTTTGATTATTCTTACCTAGTATCTCTAAAGCGATACCTTTATGTGCATTATCACCAACATAAGCTAAACTTCTTGATCGCCCATAATCAAACACCGTTGATATCTCATGAGATAAATACCCTGGACAATTTTTCAAACGTATATCAAAGGATTTGATTTGGTTATCAATAATATCACCGTACTGATAATGCTTATAGCTCATAAATTCATCAAACTGAAGATAGCTTGAATCACTGTTATTATGATCATAATCAACATCAATCTGGCAAAAAGCCTGTTTGATTGTTGCTGAGAACTGTATCACTGTGGTGGCATGCTTTTCTTGCGCATAACCACACTGCGATATCACAAATAATACAGCAATTAACTTCCTCATTTTACTCCCCAGTCATATTTGAAAACCATTAAAAATGGATAATTATTAGACACATAAAGATTATGATTCAAACCAATCTCATGAGAGTATTATCCAAGCGATGACCATTTATTGCAAACAACTATTAGGAAACGCCTGTTTCCATATCACTCAATACGCATTAAACTCCAAAAAAACGACCATTAGTGAGTTAGCGTTGACTTTTTTTCGCTGGAGATGGTTTCAGATATATGAAATTATAGCTCTGGGGAGATGATATAGTTTTGCTATTTCATATCACTTTACAATTAAGTCTCTTTGACTTAAACATTAGATATCTTCGTTAGGTGCCCTTTGCAAATAATTTGCAGATGACATTGCGAGATATTTTAAATATCAAGTTCAAGATAAAGTCTTTAAGTATTTTGAAGATTTTAAAGTATAAATTAATGGGGAAATTATGAAGAAAATCAAGTATCTATTTGCCATGCAAGTTGCCATATTGTCTAGCCTGTCAACTGCTTATGCATCAAGTGACGTTAGCCAAAAGCTTAAAATCTATAACACGGGATATAGCTCTTCCGGAATTGAATTAGGTCAGTCCTCCGGAGATCTTCCTGATGGAAACTACCATGTATACAAAGGCCCATATAATGATTTTCAGCCCACATGGCTTAACTCTACTTCAGAAAATAACATGGCTTTTCTTGCAAGATATAGCGCATATGGTATGGATGCAAATGGAATATCTCCTTTAGAAGACGGTAACATGGGGCAAGGCTTTTACAAAAGTGATGCAAGAAGCTTGGTTTCAAGAAATGCCACATATCCTTATGGTGAAATTGTTACCGCAGACAAAGGAAAGTATGTGTACTATGTTGAATTCAATGTTCCAGACAAACCTGAGCAAGATCAATATAGCTATAGCATAGCAAGCTCTAAGCTAGGCTTTGATATTAACTCAATAGATCCTAGTGTTACAGTAAGATTAACTAAGGTTGTTCCAGAGGCCTCTAAAGACGGTCAAAACACATACAACTTAGCACCTCCACTTAAAACAATTCCATTAACAATTACTTCATCTGATAGGAGTACTGGTGTTGGTACACATGTCGATTTAGATAATATTATCAAATACTCAGGAACTTATATCCTATCCTTTGAGGTGGATCACCAGTTTAGTCATTATTGGCCATGGACAGGCATAACTCGCAAGCCAATAGGTATTTATATTGACAAGATGGCTGGTACTGTCACTTATCAACGAGGGTATGTCATACCTGGCAATGATGTGACAGTGGAAATAGTTAACAATACACGTAGAACAATTCATCCTTTAATTGGTCAATTTTATGGTGCTCATGGGCATTTGCCAAATTATCTTGGCCCAACAGTAACAGTAAATGCTCATAGCACAAAAGATTTCACTTTTTATAGGCATGGTCCAAGAGGGAAAATGACGCATTCTTTATTCCAAGGAACTTGGTTACAAAACTGTGGCATAAGCCCTAACTCTGTGCCTACCTATCTGGATGGGAAGCCATCTGGTTCTGTTACTGGTCTCGTGAGTAAAAGATATGTTTGTGCAATTGGCTCAACATACCATTTCAAAAAACCAAATGATGTTAAGAAAATCATATACACCATGAGCGAAGGAATGTGGGGTGGCATTGGTCATTCAGGAGATCATGTATCAAGAATTGATGAGATCTCAACAAACCCGTAGGTTTTGGAATATATCACTCCTCATATTTTAAACAATAGCATGATGCTCATTTAATATTAACCCTCAGCTAGAAGATGCGGGGGGAATATAAACTAATGGCACTACCTTAAGCGCCGTCATTACATAGAAACATATTTTAGAGCAGTAATTTCTTGAAGTCAGCAACCACATGTAACCTAGTCTAACGCTTTAATTTCAATGGCTTGTTGCTGCTTTTTCAAAAATAACTTTTGCTTATTCTGCGCCAGAAAAATATACATAACAGGAACAACAAACAAGGTAAAAATAGTATCTACTAACATACCGAAACAAATAACCATCCCCATAGATTGTCTACCAATTGCTCCAGCACCAGAAGCAAAAACCAATGGTGAAACACCAACAACCATTGCCGCCTTTGTCATTAAAATGGGGCGAACTCTTAAGGTTGCAGACGATAATATAGCAGCAATTTTATTTTTACCTTTTAATTGCTCGTGATTGGCAAACTCTACTAATAAAATTCCATGCTTACTGATTAGACCAATTAACGTAATAAGCCCTACTTGTGAATAAATATTTAATGATGCAAAACCGGCATGAGAGCCTTGGCCGATATAAAGTGGTAGTAAAGCGCCAAATATTGACATCGGCACAGTAAAAATCACCCATAAGTGATGCAATGAAAAAACAGGAAAGGTAAAGACGCATCACCTATGGGAAACTTAAATAAACTTAATCGCTTAGAAGAAAGTTGTAATATCCAAGGTCAATGCATTTGTATGTCTATGATCATAGGTATCCATATAGGCATACTCAAGGCTCACTAAATTATTTTTAGACAATACTGGGCGTGTAATATAGGCCACATACTCACTTTTGGCACCAAACATTTCTGGTCCTTTGGAAGCATCTCCAGCAATTGGGTATGGAATGTTTTGTGTATTATAAGCTTGCTGATAACCAAATGAGAACTGAGTTGACTCACCCAAAATATTTGGCGATGCTGTTGCTTGCAAATACCACGCGCCAAGCACTGAATTATTGCTATAATCTTCCTTGTTTGTCGTGGTTGTAGCACCACCATTTAATGTGTAAATATCATAACCAAAATAGCCTTCCAAGTTAACAACACCGTTTCTGTTATCATTCACTTGCTGCCCTGGTGTGCCATCTGCGTTGTATACTGCTTTGTTAACATTGCTTGATGCGCCCATCACACCTAGCCAATTATACATATAACCGATTGTGCCGCCATAGATAAACTTCTGATAGTGACCATCATAAAAACCACTTAACATAAAGTCACCACTTTGTTTATTTGCCTGAAAGTATGCAGCATTTAGGTTGATACCATCTTTATAGAAACCTAAATTAGCAGAAACCACGTTATGATTTGGCCTAAAGAAGCCTTGTGTGAAGCCTGCTGCCCACGGCGCACCATTTGCAAATGAACCAAAGGTTAAGCGATTCTTACCCACCGTTAAGTAAAATGGCGTATCTTTTAAATTACCAAATGTGACAAAGGCGTCTAATATTGTTGGTGTTGAATAACTTGTTCCTGTAATGGTTAAATCTGTTTGAATGTAGTGGCTAAGATTACCTACAAAGTAAACATCCCCCTCATTTAGATATAGCCCTCTCCCTGATTGATATCCATTGGTGAACCCTGGCTTATAATCATTATAGTTACCAGCAACAGTAATTTTATTGCCCCACCACTGCGTGGCATCCCATTCCATTTTACCACCAAGCGCTAGTGATTGATCAGGCATTTCAGCTCGATCTTTTAAGTAAGTCAGCGGAACTTTAGATGAAGATCCTGCTCCAAATGGTGTCATTAAATTATCGTCCCAGAAGAAATATTTACCCGTATCGAATCCTGTAACAGACTTAGCCGCTTTATCCTGAGTCTCAGCTTTTTTTTGAGCATCTTTCTGCATTTGTGCGATCTGTTCAATCTGAGCCTGCAATGATTTAATTTGTGACTGTAAATTAGATATATTCTCTTGATTTAAGCTAGCAGCATAACTTGCAGAGCTCAATATCAATGATGATAAAATAATTCCAGATAACGTTTTTTGGATTTTTTTCATTACTCCCCCTTCTCATTAATGATTAATTTTATTAGATTTGAATATGATTTCACTGTAAGTTAGTTTACTTATTACACAGTTGAACGAGGTGAAAATGCCAAACAGCACATAAAACACTCCTCCAGCCTATTGACAAAAACTCGTTTTCGCCTAATTTTATGTTGCAATAATTTTTTTGATTTTCAAAGAAACTAATACTCAACACCTGTTTCCAGTTGATATTTTCAAAAGATGATATTGTTGCAGAGTAAGTTAGTGCTGATGTGTAAATTAGGTTAACATCCAGTACAGATAGAAAATTATTGATAGCCTATAGTTTTAGCATCTTTTATCATATGCGTTGTGCGTTTTTGCAATTGATGATGGTTATTTGCATAGTAATCATAAAATATTACTTCTTAAAAGGAGTTCACTTAGTGAACAATAAAAAAGGCGTCGACGCCAACATAAGCTCTGCTGAACCAGTTAATCTATTACGAAGAAATATCACATTCGGCCCCAGTTATAACCCAATAAAAACAGTCAATGTAATGCTTAGTATTGATCTATTCCTCTAGTAACCTTCAAATACAAAGAGGAGTGCCTTTAGTTGTAATTACAAACACGCCTTAACAAACCCTTCAAATAAGCGATGTCCATCGCGTGGAGTTGAGGTAAACTCTGGATGAAATTGACAAGCGATAAACCATGGATGTGTCGGAATCTCGACCATTTCAACAAGTTTCTTATCTTGTGATTTGCCGCTAATAACAAGCCCCGCATTCTCCAATGCTTCAACATAATTATTATTAACTTCATAACGATGGCGATGACGCTCTTTGATGCTATCTGCAGTATAGACCTTGTGCGCTAAGCTGTCCTTTTGCAAATGACATAATTGCGCACCTAAGCGCATCGTGCCACCCATATCAGACTGCGATGTGCGCATTTCTTTATCCCCTGTTGCCGTTTGCCACTCAGTGATTAAACCAATTACAATATCTTGGGCTTTTGGATCAAACTCCGTACTATTGGCATGTTTTAATCCCAATACATTGCGGGCATATTCAATCACGGCAACCTGCATTCCTAGACAAATCCCTAAAAATGGAATTTTGTTTTCACGCGCGTATTGCACTGCTTTGATCTTGCCTTCAACGCCTCGTGATCCAAAGCCACCTGGGACTAAAATGCCATCGACTTTCCCGATAACTTTTTTAACATCACCTTTTTCAATATCCTCTGAGTCAATAAATTTAATATTAACCTTAACATGATTGTGGATTCCGGCATGAAACAATGCTTCATTTAATGACTTATAGGCTTCCGTTAAACTAACATACTTACCAACCATGGCGATGGTGATTTCTTTTTGTGGATTGTTAATCTCATAAACCACTTGATCCCATTCGGACAGATCAGCTGAGCGTACATGAAGCCCAAGTTGACTGACCACACAAATATCTAACCCTTGATCATGGTATTTACGCGGAATCTCATAGATGCTTGATACGTCTTCCGCACTAAAAACAGCTGATTCAGCAACATTGGTAAATAAGGCAATTTTACGCTTTTCATCAGCGCTAAAGCTTTTCTCACAACGGCAAACTAAAATATCAGGCTGGATACCAATAGAACGTAGCTCCTTGACTGAGTGTTGCGTTGGCTTGGTTTTTAGCTCACCTGCAGCTTTGATGTAAGGCAATAATGTCAAGTGTAAAAACAAGCTGCGTGACTTACCCAACTCTTGCGCTAATTGGCGAATTGCTTCAAGAAAAGGTAATGACTCAATATCACCAACCGTGCCGCCAACTTCAACAATCGCGACATCAACCTTATTATCAACACCTTGCAAGATTTTAAGTTTAATCTCATCGGTAATATGTGGGATCACCTGAATCGTACCACCAAGATAATCACCGCGACGCTCTTTCTTTATCACATCTTGATAAACACGTCCCGTGGTAAAGTTATTACGCTTAGTCATTTTGGTACGTATAAAACGCTCATAATGCCCTAAATCAAGGTCAGTTTCAGCACCATCTTCGGTAACAAATACCTCACCATGCTGCAATGGGCTCATCGTACCAGGATCGATATTAATATAAGGATCAAGCTTCATTAAGGTAACATTTAAACCGCGACATTCTAATAAAGTTGCCAAGGAAGCTGCTGTGATCCCTTTGCCAAGAGATGACACAACACCTCCAGTAACAAAGACAAACTTGGTACGTTGATTTTCAATACGAGTTGACATAAAAGATAATACATTAAGCGCTGTTAATGTTGGCAAAGAATAGCAAAAAGCCCTTTGTGAAGCTAGCTAAATTTATACTAAATGGATATGAAAACTTTAACTTCACTACCTAAGGGTTAATTCTCACTACGCTTACTATACATAAGGATATCCCCTGGCTGACAATCTAAAGCCTCACAGATAAGTGCCAAGGTTGAAAAACGTATTGCCTTGGCTTTGCCTGTTTTTAAAATCGATAAATTCTGCTCTGTAATACCAATTTTCTCTGCTAACTCTTTTGAGCGCATCTTACGCATCGCCATCATCACATCTAAATTTACAATAATTGCCATACTTATCTCCTAAATCGTCAAATAACTTTCTTCTTCAAGCTTTTGTGCTTGCTGCATCACTTTGGCAATTAAGATAACAACCGCTCCGGTGATTAAACTTACAAGATCAATACCTGACAAACTCAGTGTTAGCATGCGTTGCCCAGGCGGATTGGCAAAGCTTAATACCACCGAGATAAGCGCATCATAAATAAGCCCGCCAATCACCCATGCAAACAAGGTATAACCTAGCTTTTTATAAGCCAATACATTGTGATATACAAATACATTTCCTTGTGAATAGTTTTTAAATACCATAATTAATTGACTCAAGCCATACATTATAATCCCACCTGGAATCATCGATATTAAGAATGCGAACAGCTTTGTCCCAAGTGGCACCGTATCACCATGAATATACTGTATCAAATCATTACCAATGCCAAGCTGCATAAATAAGCTTGGCTGTCCACTACCTGCTGAGCCTTTACTAAAACTTAACCAAAATAAAAAGGTAACAATAGGTATCAAATAAAAACATATTTGAAAAAACCAATAATAACGATAACTTGACTGTTGAAACTTAGACATATTTTCTCCTGAATAATTACTTTTACCACAAATAGGTACGAACACTATAACAAGTTGCAATGTATTAAAGCAATCATTTTTTATTGTTTATCAATAATTAATTATTGCCAAATCATATAATAATGTATTCAAAAGTAATGCTGCAATACTGAAAAATATCGTTAACATAAAGCCTCGCTTCAATCTCACATTCAGCATAAATCTATGTATTAAAAACACTACAAATATTCTCATAACCCATTTCATATCGCTTTTATATCGCTGAAATTTGATATTTTTTGATATTTTTCTGCATTTTTTATCCAAAATCATATGATCAAACTTGCATTTTTAGCATGCTTTGACTAACGTTGACGGCGGTAATTGTGTTCAAGTTACTTTTGAAATAAAAACAGGAGAGCAAATCATGAAGAAAATTATTGCAACAACTGTCGCTGCTGCGGCACTAATCAGTGGATCAGCATTTGCTGCTGGTGCGCAAACCGGAATGGTGATGGGTGCAAATTTAGGTCTTGCCACACCAACAGGCGCTTTAAAAGGTGATAATTGGATTAATCAATTTCAAGGCGTAAGCTCAACAACTCAAGATAACGGTAATATTGCTGGCGGATTGTTTATTGGCTATGATTATGCACTTAGCCCGATGATGGCCGTAGGTGTTGAGCTGGGTGGACAATATGCTTATGAAGTTACTAAACTCAAAGCATCTGATGCAACTGGTAGCGCATCCCTTAAAGCAAGTGTAATTAGCGTGCCATTATTCTTAACAGGCAAATTTTATATTCCTCATACAGGCGGCTTAAATATATTCGCCAAAGCAGGATATGCTTACAACAGAATTAATGAAACGCTTGAAGCAACTGGCGCTGCTAGCAAAGATAGTCACGAAACTTTATGGCGTCCAGTCGTAGCTGGCGGTATTGGCTACCAGTTACAACAATTTAATATTTTCGCACAATATCAATATAACTGGCTGCCTTATAAAGGTCAAAATAGCGGATTAGGTACAATTTCAGCAGGTGTTGCTTACACTCTCCCTATGTAACAATTATCTCTAATCATTCTTTATCTTAGGCGAGCTCTTGACTCGCCTTATTTTTTTGATTCAATCACACTATGCTTAATGTGATGATAAGTATAAAATAGCCGTTATCTTTAAAAAATGGACTGTTATATGCGGCATAAAGCACGTAAATTTTTAAGACAAATGCCAGTAGGTGCTGTTAAATTTATCCTTAATCGTTACCGCCCTTATCGCGGCGCGGGGATCAAAACCTTACATATTGCTAAAGACTATCGTTATATCAAGGTTGCGATGCCACTAAAATGGCATAATCGCAATTATTTTGGCACACACTTTGGCGGCTCACTGTTTGCAATGACCGATGCCTTTTATCCATTAATGCTTAGTCATATCTTAGGAAATGACTATATTATCTGGGATAAGGAGTCTTCAATAAAGTACATCGCTCCTGGCAAGTCAACAGTATACTGCGAGTTTCGCTTAAATGATGAAGATATCGACCAAATCAAGCAACAAACCAATACTAATGGTAAAATATATTTCCAGAAAGAAATCGAGATCCATGATCAAGATAAACAAACTATTGCACGTGTTTTACGCACTATTTATATCAAAGACAAGAGGTTTGTTAAACCAGATGCAGCATAAGGCCGCTTATAAGAGATCATTATTTATAATGCATACCCACTTGTGCAGATGCCTGCCATCGCATAAAATCAACCACTTCTTCATCACCCTCTTTTGGCGCCCACTTGGCAAAATCATCTTCGGCAGTTGGCGTAAAAGGTCCTGGCTTTACTTCAAAAAACAAAGCATCTTGACTGATCGCATACAACGCATGCCATGTATTGGGTTTCATCTCAAACCCTAAAGTATCCCCATCGGTACCAAGTACAAACTTGTCAATAACAACACCCATATCATCATAAATAAGTACACCTATTTGACCTTTAAGCGCTATGATCAACTCCCATTTATGCGACTCTGAATGTCTATGTGGGCGAATATAAGTACCCTTTTTAAGGTGAATAGCTAATCGATTGACTGAGTCTGATAACTCGGCGTGAAAATTGTGGTGTGTACGTAAACGCGGTGATTCCTTGGCATTTTGCGCCATAGCAGTCATTAACGCATGATCAATTTTTTTCATATAAATACAAATCCTATTTCAAAAGTGTCTTACTTTAAATTTTTGATAAATGCTAACACTTCTTCAACATGCCCTGGCACTTTGACTTTACGCCATTCTTTGATAAGCTTTCCTTCCATATCAATCACAAACGTGCTGCGCTCAATGCCCATATATTTTTTACCAAACATGCTCTTTTCTTTCAGCACAGCAAATGCATCACAAAGCGCTTTTTCAGTATCAGCAATAAGTTCAAACGGCATATGATATTTTGCCTTGAACTTCTCATGTGAATTTAAGGTGTCTTTTGACACGCCAAAGATCGTGGCATTAACCTTAGCAAAATCTTTATAGTGATCGGTAAATCCAATACTTTCCGTCGTGCATCCTGGCGTGCTATCCTTTGGATAAAAGTAAATCACCACATACTTTCCACGGTAATCATCAAGTGTAAATATTTTGTTTGAGGTCATTGCCACCTGCGGCAAACTTATTTTTTCACCCACTTGCAAAGTCATCTTGCATACTCCTAAACTTTCATTATCATAAACACCTGTGTACTTTAACAAAGATAATCTTGAGATAAAGCATGTTACAACAAAAACCTTTTATTTTAGATCCCATCAAAGCTGCTAAAGAAGGCATGGTGCTTAATCAAACCTTTAGTTTTTCACACTTAGCCTCGCTACACGAATGCATCGTTGACGGAATTTATGATTTTCAACTTGATCTTAAGTTTCATTTTGAAAACCATAAACCATTACTTGATGGGCAACTTGCTGGTAAGGTAACACTCATTTGCCAAAGATCGCTTGAACCTTTTGAGTTTAGCTTTGATGACCCAGTTAAACTTGGCTTTGTGACAGATGATCGTTTTTTTAAAAACTTCCCAGACACCTATGATCCATACATTTATAAAGATAATCAAATCAACCTTGTTGAGCTATTAGAAGAGGAAATCTTGCTTTCAATTCCGATGATCCCAAAAAAATCACTTAATGATTGTCAAGCTGAACAAAATACGTCATACTATGGCGTTTTTGAAACTAGCGACCCCGAAAAGCAGGACAAACCGAACCCGTTTTCTGCTTTAAAAGAGCTAAAACTTACAAAGAAAGATTAATATTAAAGTAGTGAAATAGGAGAATCAATAATGGCTGTACAGCAAAACAAAAAGAGTCGTTCAAGAAGAGACATGCGTCGTTCACATGATGCGTTAACTACTTCAGCGCTTTCAACTGATAAAACAACAGGCGAAATGCATTTACGCCACCACGTGTCTGCAAACGGTTACTACAAAGGCAAGAAAGTAGTTGCTGTTGCTTCTGATGATGAATAGAATAACTGCACGATAAGGCAATTATTCTGTATTACTGTGACCAGTTCAATATCTTATAAAATATCTATTGATGCCATGGGTGGTGACCATGGATTAAAAACCACCGTTCCGGCCTGCCTATCTGCGCTGAAAAACTTCCCTGATCTACATATTTGTCTCGTTGGCATTGCCAAAGATATCGAGCAATCTTTAACCGCACACAAAACGCCATATGATAAGGCACGTTTATCAATTGTTAATGCCAATGAAATTGTCGAGATGGACGAATCTCCTGCATTAGCACTTCGCAATAAAAAAGACTCATCAATGCGCGTTGCCATTAATCTTGTTAAAAGCGGCGATGTTGATGCTTGTGTAAGCGCAGGCAACACGGGGGCTTTGATGGCAACTTCAAAGTTCGTATTAAAAACACTTAACGAAATTGATCGCCCAGCAATCGTTTATGCGATTCCTTCGTTAGATCGCAAAACCAAGAAGATGAATCCTGTCTACATGCTTGATCTGGGTGCAAATGTCAACTGCTCATCTGAGCAGCTGTTCCAGTTTGGCATTATGGGCTCTGTATTGGCAGCAAATCTTAAGGGCACTGAGCGCCCTCGCGTTGCCTTACTTAATATTGGTGAGGAAGAAATGAAAGGCTTAGACAGCATCAAACAAGCTGCCAAGATGCTACAAAACTGTGACCATATCAACTACATCGGTTATGTCGAAGGCAATGATATTTTTTCAGCCAAAGCTGACGTGATCGTTTGTGATGGCTTTGCCGGCAATATCGCCCTTAAAACAATGGAAGGTACGGCTAAACTTATTGCTGACATGTTAAAAGATAGCTTTAACAACAGCATTTTCTCTAAGCTTGCAATGCTGATCAGCGCGCCCGTACTGACAGGGCTTAAACGCAAACTTGACACCAACCAATATAATGGTGCGTCTTTACTTGGTTTAAGAGGTATTGTGATTAAAAGCCATGGTAGTGCTTCAGCTGAAGCTTTTGAAACTGCCATTTACGAAGCAATCAAAGAAATTAAATACAATATCCCGCAAAAAACACAGGCGCAAATTGAGCGCATTATGCAATCTTAAGGCTAGAATAATGTTTGCAAAGATCACGGGCACAGGCAGTTACTTACCCGCCAAAGTATTACATAACACCGATATTGCCAAAATGGTTGATACCTCTGATGAATGGATCACGCAACGCGTTGGTATCAAACAGCGCCATATTGCTAATGAATCAGAAACCACAGCATACATGGCAATTGAAGCTGCCAAAAACGCCATGAGTATGGCCAACATTCAAGCTCAAGATATCGACCTTATTATTGTTGCCACAGGAACCGCAGATTACATCATGCCATCGACTGCAAGCATTGTGCAAAGACAAATAGGTGCACCTTGTTGCCCTGCCTTTGACATTAGTGCGGCATGCAGTGGTTTTGTTTACGCTGTTGATATTGCTAAACAATATATTGAAAATGGTAGTGCTAAAAATGCCTTAGTCATTGCTTCTGAGCGCATGTCACGCACACTGGACTGGCAAGATCGCTCAACCTGTGTGCTATTTGGTGATGGTGCTGGTGCAATTATCCTAAGCCAAAGTAATGAAGCGGGCATTATTGCCTCAACGCTTTATTGTGATGGTGAAGGCAAAGATATGCTAAATATCCCAGGACTTTTAAGTAAAACACCATTTACCCAGGCTCAATATCATGCGATGTTACACATGGAAGGCAATAAGGTCTTTAAAAAGGCTGTTTCTAAGCTTAGTGATCTGGTATCTGATTTATTAACTAAAGCCAATATGCAAGATTCAGATATTGACTGGCTAGTACCTCACCAAGCCAACTACCGTATTCTTGAAGCTACTGCCAAGAAGCTTAATATGCCGATGTCACAAGTGATCCTTACTCTTGAAAACCATGGCAATACGTCTGCCGCTTCCATTCCTTTGGCACTTGATCATGCTGTACGTAACAACCAAATAAAGCCAGGACAAACAATACTGACTGAAGCCTTTGGTGCTGGTCTAGTTTGGGGTGGATTTATAGCGAAATTTTAACATGCCACAAAAAATCAACTGTAGTTGCCTTTGTCAACGAATCCGTTTTAGCTGTGACGCTAGCAAAATAGCAGCTTTCTGCCATTGTAGCATTTGCCAGAAATCACATGGCACACCCTTTGCCGCACAACTTTCCATAAAACCTCAAAGCCTTATGATTGAGCATGGCAAGGAATATTTAAAAAGCTATGCATCATCACATGATTTACTGCGCATGTTTTGCAGTCATTGCGGCAGTCGACTCTACAATATAAGCAAAGATAAACACTCATATGCCAGCGTTGCCTTAAGCGCGATTGATAACAAAAACGCTGTATTCAAAATTAAAGCGCACGTGTGTACTAACACTAAAGCAGAATACTTTCAAATCAATGACTCCATCAAACAATATCCAGATTTCTTTGGTATTGATCGCAAATAACCATCAAATAACAATAAAGCATACTTGAAAAGACCTAAGGCATCATGCAGAATGCATCTAGTTTAA
Organism: Cysteiniphilum sp.; assembly: GCF_057495195.1. Classification (NCBI taxonomy): domain Bacteria; kingdom Pseudomonadati; phylum Pseudomonadota; class Gammaproteobacteria; order Thiotrichales; family Fastidiosibacteraceae; genus Cysteiniphilum; species Cysteiniphilum sp. The sequence goes on from NZ_JBXTEF010000088.1 coordinate 58,005, forward strand.
ATTTATACTTTGATCGATATGGGTTTATTTAACCGCTTTAAACGTAGTAATGAACAAAAAATCAAATCTCCTGATGCGCATACTATTCAAGAAGAGCAAATACAACAAGATGTTGCAACAGAAGCAAAGCCTCAGCAAGAAACTGTAAATGAAGTAGAAATCCCAACTGTTTCAATACCCGTTGAAGCCGAGCCTAAAACAAATACTGATATTCAAACACCTGAGTCATTAACACCCGCTAACACAGAGACATCAACAAAGGACCACGAAGAAAAAAACATTGCAGTTGAAACACCTAACAATGATAAACGTGGATTATTTGCGCGTTTAAAAGAGGGTTTGAAAAAAACACGTTCAAAACTCGGTGGTGGCATTGGTGATTTACTCTTGGGTAAAAAAGTCATTGATGATGAGCTAATCGATGATATTGAAATGCAGCTACTAACCGCAGATATTGGCGTTGAAGCAACACAAGAAATCATGGAGACAGTGCGTAATAAAGTTAGTCGCAATGAACTACAAACCATTGAAGCACTTACCGACCTTATTAAAGAGAAGCTTAAAGAAATTATCACACCTTCTGAAAAACCATTAGTCATTGATAGCGCACATAAGCCATATGTTATTCTAATGATTGGCATCAATGGTGCCGGCAAAACCACAACAATTGGCAAACTTGCTAAGAAATTCCAAACCGAAGGTAAGTCGGTTATTTTAGCAGCAGGTGACACTTTCCGTGCAGCTGCGGTTGAGCAACTTCAAGTGTGGGGCGAGCGCAATCATATCCCTGTTATTGCTCAACATACCGGGGCTGATAGCGCTTCCGTTATCTATGATGCAGTACAAGCAGCCAAATCAAGAAATATTGATATTGTCATTGCCGACACTGCAGGACGCCTGCATAACAAAGATAATCTAATGGAAGAGCTTAAGAAAGTCGCACGTGTGATGAAAAAGCTTGATGATACAGCGCCGCATGAAGTCATGCTGGTACTGGATTCAGGTACTGGACAAAACGCCATTATGCAAGCAGATGTATTTAATAAAATCCTATCGGTTACTGGCATTACGCTTACTAAAATGGATGGCACTGCCAAAGGTGGCGTTATTTTCGCAATTGCTAAAAAGCTTAAATTACCCATTCGCTTTATTGGTATTGGTGAGAAGATCGATGATCTTCGCCCATTTCATGCCGATGACTTTATTGACGCACTATTTAGTCAAGATTAATGCATCCATAGTGTTTATCTGGCATACTACCGCAAAAAAATAAATGCTTAATTTTCAATGAAACACACCGGACTTTTTGAACGCACAGCCATTCTTGTCAATGATGATGGTATTGAACGACTAAAAACATCACATGTATTACTTGCAGGTGTTGGTGGTGTCGGTTCCTTTGCCGCTGAAGCCTTAGCGCGTGCTGGCATTGGTGAAATCACATTAATTGATCATGATGTTGTCTCAAAATCTAATCTAAACCGCCAATTAGTCGCACTGAACTCAAATATTGGAATGAAAAAAGCCCAAATCATGCGCGAGCGTATTTTGGATATTAACCCCGATTGCAAGGTTAATATTATCGATGACTTCATTCGCAAAGATGATATGACACCTATATTTGATAAACCCTATGACTTTGTCATTGATGCGATTGATAGCCTCGTGTGCAAGGTTGCCTTTGTCGCCTACGCACATAAGCATGGCTACAATGTTATCTCAAGCATGGGCGCTGGAGGCAAACTTGACCCAACACAGATTAAAGTCGCTGATATCTATCAAACAAGCATTTGTAAACTTGCCAAATTCGTGCGTATTCGCTTGCGTCGCCTTAAAGTCAAAAAAGGGATTCTTGCCGTTTACTCAACAGAGAGTTCATTACCACCGCTTCCACCCGAGCCTGTTGGCGGAGATAGTCGCGACCGTGCTGTTAATGGTACGATTAGCTATATGCCGGCATTGTTTGGACTAACGATTGCAGGCATGGTGATAAAGCATCTTGTCGGTGACAATCTACGTGCCAATCAATAATATCTCTATTTAACCTGCGCTGTTTGTTTACCTTTAAATATTCGCGCGATACTCCCCGATAGCGCGTAAATCATAAATATCACAAACAAGGTAATCGATGGGTCAATAAAGATAATCGCAATGATAAATACGACAAATACCGTTTGTGTAAAGACTACCTTACCCTTTAAGTCATAGTCTTTAAAGCTTCTAAACTTAATATTGCTTACCATCATCGCTGATAGATAAAGTGTGATAATCGTTGCAAAAAACGTTACCCATCCTTCAGCGGATGTATGTCCAAGCGTATTACAAAACCATACAAATCCAGCAATCGTTGCAGCAGATGCCGGACATGGCAATCCTGTAAAATAGCGTTTGCTCTCCGGAGTATTATCATCAAGCTGTGTATTAAAACGTGCTAAGCGTAAAGCAACGCATGCCAAATAAATAAATGCCACTGCCCAACCAAATTGATCCAAGTGCTTTACTGCCCAAAAATAGATAATCAAAGCAGGTGCCACACCAAAGGAGACAATATCAGCCAAAGAATCATACTCTGCGCCAAATGCACTTTGTGTATTGGTTAAGCGCGCAACACGTCCATCTAATGAATCCATGATCGCGGCAATATAAATACACACTGATGCCAGTACAAAGTGGCTATTAAACGCAGCAATAATCGCATAAAACCCTGCAAACAAACTCGCTGAGGTAAATAAATTTGGCAGAATATAAATACTTTTACTGCGCTGCGTCACTTGCTTATCTAACGATTGATCATCTTTCATCGCATTATCCTTACACGTTACTTTTATTGTCTTTCACGACATTTCTAACCTATTAATCATTAATCTTAGCTTTTTTCACACCGCTAAGCTTCGTTTGTTTTAATAACTTTGGTAAAGGAAAAGTTACCTCTTCCTTAACACCTTCAAAGTCGACAACATAGGCATCGGTAAAGTGCGCTTGCAAGAAGCTTACCACCTGCTGCACCAAATACTCAGGTGCTGAAGCCCCTGCGGTAACACCTGCATTATGCTTATGAATAAACCATTCAAGTTTAATGTCATCTTTATTATCAATCAAATAGGCATCAACACCCTCTTTCTCAGCTAACTCACGCAAGCGATTTGAATTTGAGCTATTTTTCGAGCCTACTACCAAGAGAATATCAACCTCTTTAGCTAATGCTCTTACTGCATTCTGGCGGTTCTGTGTAGCGTAGCAAATATCTTCTTTCTTTGGCGAACTGACTTCAGGATATTTGGCCTTTAACGCCTCAATAATATCTTTTGTTTCATCGACCGATAAGGTGGTTTGGGTTGCAAAAATAAGCCTTGTTGGATCTTGCACATCTAGGCTTGCCACATCATCGACATTTTCAACCAAATAGATTTGACTGTACTCATTCTTATATTGCCCAAGTGTGCCCTCAACCTCAGGGTGCCCTTTGTGACCTATAAGCACACACTCAACACCAATATTACTTGCCTTTTGCACCTCTTTATGCACCTTTGTCACCAATGGACAGGTCGCATCGTAAATTTTAAGTGCTTTACGCTTTGCCTCTTCCTCTACCGCTTGCGAGACACCATGCGCACTAAAAATACAAACGGCATGATCTGGTACTTCATGTAATTCTTTAACGAAAATTGCCCCTTTTTCTTTAAGGCTTTCAACCACCGCACGATTGTGCACCACTTCATGGCGCACATAGACAGGATGTGGTTCCAATGCAAGTACACGTTCAACAACATCAACAGCGCGTGAAACACCCGCGCAAAATCCTCGTGGGTTGGCTAAAATAATTTTCATTAGGCAAGTTCCTTATCTGAAATTTCTAAGATATCAACATCAAACAAAATTACTTGTCCTGATAATGGATGATTGAAATCAACCGTCACATCATGCTCGTGAATCTCAACGATCACACCAGGCAATTCTGTTCCATCCTTCTGTGAGAAAGCAACGATTAGGCCTTGTTCTAATTCCATATCTTCTGGGAATCTTTTTCTTGGCACTTCATAAATCATTGCCGGATGTTTTTGACCAAAGGCATCTTCAGGCATCAACATCATTTTGCGATTCACACCCACCTCTAAACCAAGTAACTCATTCTCTACTTTTTCTGAAAACGTCCCCTTACCCATTTGGAATACATACGGGTGATCATAGTTGCTTGTATCTTCAGCAATGGATCCATCTTTTAAACGGATTTTAAAATGCATCTTTACAAAGCTATCTCTTTGTATTTTCATGAAATTCCTTTGTTTTAATTTTTTAACTCTTTTTTAATTATGCTTTTTTTGCTTTTCCCCAACATCTAGGCTAGAGTTTTAGCAGGTTACTAACGCGCACATTCTACGAGATTTATAAAAAATGCACAAATACTCCTTTGCACAACAAGCACCACTTAATATGATTTCATATAAGTTACTGCTGCCCGTTATTTTTTTACTACTCTCCACGCTGCTCATCAAGCCTGTACAAGCCGAGTCTTTATATGAGAAATATCATACTTTTTTTAGTAATTTTTATTTATCGGACATTCCTCTAAAGGATGCAGGCAAAATTATTGCCTCATCAAAAGGACAAGCACTTGTAAGCTCTGGAGATACTGTTTATGTTTCTAAAACTGATGAAACACCTTTTTATTATATTTTTTCACATGTCAATAGCATTCCTTATGCTGAGAATAAATACGATTATATTTTCAAACGCCTTGGCAAAGCTGAATTTATTAGCAACTACCAAGGCACACTGGTCATGCGCATTATGAATATCACCCAAGAGATTAATATCGGTGATCATGCGCTACCTTCTGATGTAGTGCAAACAAAACTACCTAATGATGAAATTATCGCTGATAGCAATATCAGTGGTGAAGTCACCCAACTAGAGGGTGAAGCTGATTTTGCCGTAACCTATCAGTCTGTTTTAATCAATACAGGACAAAGCGCAGGGCTTAAAATGGGGATGCGCGTTTATTTTGAATCACCTGCTAAAAAAGTTGATGGTTACGCCATCCCTGGACAGTTTTTAGGACAAGGCTTTATCTATCGACTTGCTAGTCATCATGCTATAGTACTCGTAACTGACGCCCAACAAGAAGTCATGATTGGCAGCACAGTATTAACTCAACTCCCCAAACACCATGCAAAACATGAGCTTTAGTGTTTTACACACTATCCCTGGATTTTCTTTTAAGCACTATCAAAAACTTGTGAGCCTTCAAGTTAGCATTGATGACTTTCTTGCCAAACCACATAATTATCAACATGCTTTAAATTTAAATCATGAAACGATTACTTTTATTCAAGAGCAGAAATTTGCACCTTATCTCAAAAAACTTGAAACTTGGCTTCAATCTTCTGATAAACATCATTTGATTCATCTTACTGATCTAGCATTCCCGCCACAATTAAAACAAATCAGCGATCCACCATTAAGCCTCTATGCCATTGGCGATATTACCCTTTTAAACACACTGCAACTTGCTATTGTTGGCACACGCCAAGCTAGTCTTTATGGTAGTGAATGTATCAAGGCACTTATCCCTAATCTGTTACATGCTAAGCTTACTATCAATAGCGGCATGGCGCTTGGCATTGATACGTTGGCACATCAAGAAACACTTAATCAAAATGGCAAGACCATTGCCGTACTTGGCACTGGTGTTAATATCTGTTATCCGGCACAAAACCGCAACCTCTATGCTCAAATTCAAAACCACGGTTTGGTTGTTTCTGAGTTTTTATTAGGACAAGCACCGAAGCGATTTCACTTTCCTAAAAGAAATCGACTGATCAGTGGCTTAAGCCTTGGTGTTGTTGTCATTGAAGCCGCGCACAAAAGTGGCTCACTGATCACGGCAATGCATGCTCTTGAGCAAAACCGCGATGTTTTTGCTATTCCTGGTAATATATTTCACAGTCAAAGTCACGGCTGCCATAAGCTCATTCAAATGGGTGCAAAGCTCGTTTGTTCAGCAGAGGATATTATTGAAGAGCTAAATCTAACTCAAACGCTCAACACATCGCAAACCCCCTTTCAACAATCGTTACTACTCACCAGCGAGCAACAGCTTGTTTTTGACAGTATTGGCTCAAGTTGTACCACGATTGACAAAATTATCGACACGACCAACTTAACATACGCAAAAATAACTGGCATACTGTTTGAGCTTGAGATGGAAGCGCTTGTTAGCGCAGTTCCTGGCGGATATAAACGAATCTAATAAGGTAACATGAACAACAAAGCCCCTATACTACAAGTTCTCATGTCGCTGTTTAGCGATTTGCCCTACTTCGATGGTGATATGGTCAAATTGACAAACTCACAAGAGATATTGCATGAATTGCAAAAAGCAGGTCTTGCGCCACAGGCGATTGAGCAGGCAATTGCTTGGCTTGAGCGCTTTAGCAAATTCAATGACGAACCAAGAGCAGACTACCACCCTGAAACCGTACGTGTCTTCACACCACAAGAAAAGGCGATTATTCCGACAGAAAGCCTGCGATTCTTGCTTGAAGCATACTTAGCAGGTGATATTCAATCGCATGAGCTTGAATTTATTATTGAACAAATCATATCCCTTGGCACGCACACCATTACTGAAGATCAATTCTTATGGGTGTTTGAAATGACCATTGCCAATCAAGAAGATGAGCTTTTTGGTGGATTTATTCCTATTGAAGAAGTATTAACAAGATCTTTTCGTATTCACTAATCATTACCCTGTTTTCCTTAACATTTTTTATTGCTTTATTTTAGCTATCTAACGTTGCGCTTAGCATTTATAAACCTATACTCATAATTGTTACAGTATTAAATGAACACAGCAAGGAGCTTATATGTTTAAAGTGATCACCAATAAAGACGGGCAAATACAAGAAATTCAAACCTCCCTTTCCGCCCATGAGCTGATGGACAATGCACTGTTAAATAAAGGCACTGCCTTTAGCAAAGAAGAGCGTGATGCGTTTGATTTACACGGTAAACTGCCAATTCAAGTTGAAAGCCTATCTTCACAACTGATGCGCGTCTATCGCCAATTTCAAGAGAAAAATGACAATATCCAGAAAAATATTTTCCTAAATACCCTGCATGATAGCAACACAACGCTTTTTTATAAATTTTGCTCACAACATATTGATGAGGTATTGCCGATTGTTTATACACCGACGGTTGGTGATGCCGTTGAGCAATACTCTAGCGAATTTAGGCGCCCCGCTGGCGTCTATCTTACCTATGATGAACAAAAACAAATGGATAAGATCCTTGGCAATATCGCCAAAAAGCAACAGATTGATTTTATTATTGTCACTGATGGTGAGGCTGTACTTGGTATTGGCGACTGGGGCATTGGTGGCATGGATATTAGCATTGGCAAACTGATGGTTTATATTATTTGTGCGGGAATCAATCCTGCCAATGTGCTTCCTGTACAACTTGATGTTGGCACCAACAACCAAAAACTACTGGATGATCCGATGTATCTTGGCGCGCGCCATCCACGTATTACCGGCAAAAAGTATGATCAATTTATCGAGAAATTTGTCATGAGTGTTAAAAAGCACTTCCCTAATGTCTATTTGCACTGGGAAGATTTCGGTCGAGATCATGCGCGTGCGATTTTAGAGACCTATCGCGATCAACTTTGTACATTCAATGATGATATGCAAGGCACAGGCATTGTTGCTACTGCTAATGTGATTTCAGCCATCAAAGCCACACAAACGAAATTTACGGATCATAAAGTGGTGATGTTTGGTGCAGGCACTGCAGGCTGCGGCATTATGGATCAGATTCTTGATGCCTTTATTGCCAGTGGCATGACAAGAAAACAAGCGTTGGATCGCTTTTATATTATTGATCGATTCGGTCTTGTCGTTGATGACATGCCTGATTTACCTGGCTTTCAAAAGCCCTATGCGAAATCAAGGAAACAACTCAAAAACTGGAACATTAATAATCATGAGAACATTTCACTGCTTGAAGTCGTGCAAAACACTAAAGCCACAATCTTAATCGGCTGTTCAACCGTTAAAGGTGCTTTTAACAAACCGATTGTCACTACCATGGCACAAAATATTGAGCGCCCGATTATCATGCCATTATCAAATCCAAATTCACACTGTGAGGCAATACCTGAAGATCTCATCAATTGGAGCAATGCCAAAGCCATTATTGCCGCAGGCAGTCCATTTGAGCCTGTTGTTTATCAAGGAAAAACTTACCAGATATCTCAAGGCAACAATGCCTTTATCTTCCCAGGGCTTGGATTAGGTGCCATTGCCGTTAAAGCAACTAAAATGTCTGATGGCATGATTCGTGTTGCCAGCGAAACATTAGCGAGCTTCTCACCACTGCATCAATCCGTTGATAACCCCGTGTTGCCTCCCATTCATGATGCCACTATTGTCAGCAAAGCAGTCGCTATCGCTGTTGCTAAACAAGCGATTAAAGAAGGCTTATCAAGTATCAAGGCCAAAGAAGCTGATGTTGAGAAACTCGTTAATAACGCACAATGGCTACCTGATTATTACCCACTAAAGAAACAATAAATACATCTTAATTATCTGGCTCGCCTGAACTTATTCAACCTTACTCAACTTATTTCACCCAAGCACTAAACCCCTTAAAATGAATAAGTTACCATCAACTTGATAAATATTCTCTTTTTTTAAATAAAAGCTATTGACTAGCAAACGCATCGCCTATAGAATCCCCTCTCGTTAAGGCATTCCCCGATAGCTCAGTCGGTAGAGCAAGTGACTGTTAATCACTGGGTCGGCGGTTCAAGTCCGTCTCGGGGAGCCATCAAAAGAGTTTCATACCTTATCAAGCGTAATAAAATCACCACTTAAATATATTAATTAAATTGAATCAGTTTGATAAAAGCGGCCAATAGAATGCTATTGCTAATGTAATAACAATAATACCGGCTAACTTAAGTCCTACACCCCACGCCATTGCCTGATGAATTTTGACATGATCTGATTGAACAACGAGTGCCATTGCTGGCGTGCTCACAGGTAACATAAAGGTTAATCCGGCACTTGTCGCAATCGCAATAGTGACCACACGTGGATCGATGCCATACTCTACAGCCAAAGCTAAGCCAATCGGTAACAGAACAGCTACTGAGGCGGCATTACTCATAATCTCTGTTAATATTGCTGCCAATACCACAAGTAAAATGAGAATAACTAGAGGTGACTCAATACCTAATCGCATCATCATTTGCACCATCTCTGCAGCAGCGCCCGTATTACGTAAAGCAACACTTAAAGCAATCGCACTACCATACATCAAGACAATGCCCCACTGCACATCTTTTTCAACTTCCTTCCAATTGGTAATACGCAGACTAAATGCAATAATCACACCTAAAAAGGCAATCCAATCTAAGCCCCAAGCAGTGCCATAACACACCCATAATAGAATCGTAAATAATACGACAATCAACGTTAAAATCTCACGTTTCGTGATCTTGCCAATTTGTTTTTTATGTGCCATTAATGTCTCACGCGCTAATTGAATATTAGCACCTGAGTTATGTGCTGCAATCAGGACACAAACACTTGCTAATGCCAACATAATAAGCACAATCGGGATCACCCAAATACTCCATTGAATAAAACCAATATGACTGGCATGCGCAAATTGCGCGTTATTGGCAAAGGTATCTTGCAATATCCCTAGTGCTAATGGCGCACGCGCACCTCCCAATAAGGTAGCGGTTCCGCCAATCATCGCACCCCACGCCATTGCCATATAAGCAGCAAAGGCAAAGCGGCTTTTCTTTCTTACATTTGCAGCCGTTACAATTTCAAGCACAATAGGTAATAGCATTGCCGCGACCGCATGTTCACTAATAAAAAATGCCATAATACTTGCTAGCACAAAGATCGACATACACAATCTTTTTGAGCCTGTACCAAACTTAGCAATGATCGTAATTGCAAAGCGTTTGCTTAGTCCTGAGCGCATTACTGGACTTGCTAAAATAAAAGCACCTAAAACGAAAAAAATCGCTGAGTTTCCAAAGTAACTATAAACATCTTGTGAAAATATATCACCTGACATTGGTAGCAAAAACAATACAATAATGCCTGTGACTGCCAACGGGAAAATATTGCTAATCCATAAAAAAGCAGCCACACAAAACACCGCAAATGCATGCTTGCCGGCTTCACTAAAATGTCCAACTGGCAGATAAAGTGCCACAAAATAAATCACAACAGCAGCTAAAACACACAAGAAAATGCTTGGGATAGTGGGTAATTCCATTTCTTTTTGATGCATAGCCTGATACTCATAAACCACTGTCTATAAACAGTAGTTGAGCAAGGGATTTTTTTCCAGCGCTTTTCATGAATTTCTAATTAACGTCATCGTAGGGGCGTATCGCACACGCCCCTTTACAATGTCTATATATCAAAAGATAAACTTCATCATTAAACCAGCATCCACCGTATTATTCTCTGGTTCATACCATCCTTTCCGCGTAGCACCATCAGCTGTTTCAGAAGTTTGAATTTTCCAATATTTAATATATGGCCCAATAAGCCATGCCCAACTTCCTTGATCACGACCCAAAAGCAAATAACCATTAGCACCCCAGCCCTCTCGCTGCTGATTGGTAACTCCGCCATCAATCCCAGAGTATTGTATCCCATGGATCAATCCATCAAACTCAAGACGTGATTGCATAATGAGTTTATTCTTATGCCATGAGATATCAGCACCTATTGGGATATAAAAATAATTTGAAATACGCAGATATCCCGCTGAGTTATTACTTGAATCATTATTCAGATAACGATAGCCCAAACCAATATAAGGGGTAAGCTTCAACCCTGATTTTTGCCATGAAAAAACATAACCCACCTTTGGTGAAATACCCAAGATATAGCTATTATCATTGTCCATCTGAAAGGGTTGACCATCAAGAAGACGCCCATCATATTTGCCATTGATAAAACCCAACTGTCCATCAACAATCAAGGTCACTTTATTGCGATCAATATACTGATAACTGCCATCCAAACCAAAACTTGGCCCTTTGATGCTCATGAGCCCCGGTTCACGATAGCTATAGTATCCAGCCATTGGTGAGATTGAAAACAAAGAGCAACCTGCTTTATCAATACCACACGTTGCATTTGCATTTATCGTTATTAATAAAATCGCTGAAAAACCCATTATCCTTTTTATCATCGGTATTCTCCCTAGTTAATGAACTTATACACTCATCACAAACCACTTTACAATCAAACACCGCAAAATGATTTACTATGGTTATAAACTGTAGTCTAAATGAGATTTTAACTTTTGCACACGAAAACATGCCCACAAATCCGCTAAGGCTTCATTAAAGTTATCATTAATGATGACATAGTCATATTCATTAGCATGTGACGCCTCGTTTTGTGCATCTTGCATGCGCCTTCCAATAACCTCTTGTGAATCCTGCCCTCGTTTGACTAAACGCTCGTGCAAAGCGTTCAAGTTTGGCGGCAATATAAAAATACTAACACAATTATTTTTAAAGATTTCTCTGGCTTGCCTTGCGCCTTGCCAATCAATCTCTAAGATTACATCTAAACCTTTCTGTGTTAGTGCATCAACAGATGCTTTGGATGTTCCATAATAATGATCAAACACCTTAGCATATTCGATAAAGTTATCTTGAGTGATCATTTTTTCAAATACTTCATGACTGACAAAGTGATAATGCTGCCCATTGACTTCTTGTGGTCGTGGCGTGCGTGTTGTATGTGACACACTAACCGCAACATCATTATTCTTCTCGATAAAAGCTTTTAAGAGCGATGTTTTACCAGCTCCTGAAGGGGCAGAAACAATATAAACCGTACCTAGCTTATTCATTATATTAATTGTCCAATAGTTCATTCACAGCGTTTGCACCAAGCATCAACTGCACATGTTCCATAAACTTTTTACCCAACAACTTATCGCGAGTTGCTAACTCAAAGTTGGCAATCAAGAACCCAAGCTTATCACCACAATCATAACGCGTGCCTTCAAAATTATGTGCAACAAGTCGCTGTCTCTCAATCAATTTTGCAATCGCATCGGTCAACTGAATCTCACCACTTGCGCCTTTAGGGATTGTTTCAAGATAATCAAAAATCTCTCCAGGCAATATATATCGACCAACGACGGCATTAGTTGACGGCGCTTTCTCAGGTGATGGCTTTTCAACAATCGCTTCAATACTCTGATCTGCTCGCGTTTTAACGATCCCATAAGATCCTGTATCTTTCTTTGGTACATTTTGTACCGCAATTACACCGCATTTTTGATAATAATATTGATTCATCATTTGTGATAAAGCACCTTTACCATCAACATTATCAATTAAGTCATCAGCTAATAAGACAGCAAAAGGTTCATTGCCAATTAAGGGTTTTGCACATAAAACCGCATGTCCCAATCCTAGTGCTTCTTTTTGTCTGACATAGGCACAGTTAACACCCGCGGGTAAAATATTGCGCACTGTTTCCAATAGTTCAAGCTTGCCTTTTTGCTCAAGGTTATATTCAAGCTCAAAGTTCTTATCGAAGTGATCTTCTATCGCGCGCTTATGCGTGCTCGTCACAAAGATAAGTTCTTTAATTCCTGCTTCAATCGCTTCTTCAACTGCATATTGAATCAAGGGTTTATCAACCACGGTTAACATTTCTTTTGGAGAGGCTTTAGTTGCTGGTAAGAAACGCGTACCTAATCCTGCAACTGGAAATACCGCTTTTGTAATCTTCATTTGTTTACTCCTATGGTTAACCACCAATGGCTTTAACTTTATCGTTAATCCATTGATAGCAATATTCATTTAGCTCATCAACACCCAAATCACTCGGTGATACAGCTTGCCCAAAAGATAGCGTCACAATGCCTGGCTTGATCAAACCTGCCTTATTTGGCCAAAACTTACCTGAGTTATGCGCCACAGGCACAACCATTGCGCCACTGGATTTGGCTAATGTAATTGCCGTTTTATGAAACTTTGGGTACTGACCAACAGGCACACGTGTCCCTTCTGGGAAAATCACGATACTTAAACCTGACTTTAAACGCTCTTTACCCATTTGTAATACTTTCTTAAAGGACTTTAGGCTTTGCTTGCGATCAATCGGAATACTATCAACAGCTTTTAAACCTTGCCCAAACACGGGAATCCTTAGAAGCTCTTCTTTTAACACAAAACATACATTATTTAACAAGCCATGGAATACAACGGTTTCCCATGAAGATTGGTGTTTACACACATAAACACAAGGCTCTTTTAAAAGATTCTCGCGACCTTCCGTTCTAACACGTAACCATAAGAAAATGACAAGCCCCCAACGTGTTAATATTGACCAGACTTTTGCGGGAATTAAACGCACTCCTATCGGCAACCTTAATACACCTAGAATCACTGTCAACGTTGCTAAAATGATGGTCAATATTGAAACATAAACCACAAAAACGATTTGTCTTAGCCACAATATCCCATACCATAAACCTTTTACTAGATTCATATCACAGCCTCCACAAACTGCTGTAAATTATCAAACACCATTACATCTTCTAGTTCACTTTGATGCTTTGCTAACGTTCTTAAGCCCTTACCAGTTTTAACCAAAATTGGTGTGCAATTCGCTTTTCTTGCCGCTTGGATATCTTTAAAACTATCACCGATAAAAAAAACCATAGGACTCAATGTAATATTAAGTTTCACACTGATCTCTTCAAGCATCCCTGTTTGCGGCTTGCGACAAATACAGTCCATATCCGGCGTATGTGGACAATAGGCAATATGCTTAATGGCATCTTTATCTTCAGCTAATAAGCTGTATAACTTGTCATGCATACTTGTCAGTGTCTTAAGGTCGAAAAGGCCTCGCCCAACACCTGATTGATTGGTTGCTATTGCCACAGGGATATTTTTTGCTTTAAGCTCAATAATCGCCTCAATACTTCCAAAAATAGGCTGCCACTCATCCTCTGATTTTATATAATCTTCCGAATCTTCATTAATCACACCATCTCGATCAAGAATAACAAGTTTTGGTGCTATCGCTTTTATTTGTTTTGTCATACAAAATATCAATTATTTAATAAGATACTGACGTTTATCTTTCACATCACGCCATTGATCTGCATCCTCAGGTGGATCACACTTCTCTGTGATATTATCCCACTCCTGTGACAACTCACGATTAAGCTCAACAAATTCTAACTGATCTTCTGGTAATTCATCCTCTGAATAAATCGCATTGACAGGACATTCTGGTTCACACAACGCGCAATCAATACACTCATCAGGGTTAATTACCAACATATTTTCACCCTCGTAAAAACAATCTACTGGACAAACCTCAACACAGTCACCAAGCTTACATTTAATACAACTTTCTGTTACCACAAATGGCATATACCCACACCTTTTTTAGCTTTTTAAAAACGTCAATATTTTAACACTTACCCAAGGTTTTAAAAGATTTAATTAACATTCAACTTTGCAACTTCTGCAAGACATATGCAAGCTCTTTTGAAATCACAAAATTATTACGTACCAGTAAATTAATCGTTTTCTCCTCAAATTGATCCAAAAACCAAAGCTTCGTGGCAAAGTCATAAACAGCATTTGCACGCAAATAAATACTATTTACACCCTTTTGAAACTCCCGCTCGAGCTTATGTTTTGGCGGCATTTTCACAACAATACTTTGTTTGTGCACATCATATGTTGCACAACAATCTGCTTTTAATAGCACTATTTGTGTTTGATAATCTCTCATTTGCGCTGGGCGTTGCTGCTGAGTCTCTTCAGTAACACGATGATTTGTTACTACTTGTGCTTTTTGCAATTGTTGTTGCAACATATAGTTTTGCTCTTTTAGCAATGTTTGCTCTTGCATCAACTGCTCAAATCTTGCTTTATAACCATAATAACTAACCTCAAGATGATCATTCTTTTGACGTAATTTTTTTATTTCATGCTCATATTTGTGTACTTTAGCTCTAATCTCTTGATCGATATAATCTTGCAACTTTTCCTTAAGGTTAATGGCAACCTCTTTATGCTCACGTAAGGCACAAGATAATAACACCTTATCAATTACAGAACCTAAACCTAGCACCGTTTTTTCAGGAGATTGTATGGTTTCTTCCTTAGCGGCTTTTTCCGCTTTGGTTACATCTTCTTTATATAAAAGCACTTTGTCTGCCACATCAAAAAAAGAATAATGCTTATCAAGCAACTTACGCACTTTAGCAATCGTGATTTCTTGACCATCACGTTTTAGCATGTAACAAGCTTCATTGACTTGATATTGACTTAGCATACATTAATTACCCTAGATCATTTCATCATGACGTTTTGTTAATATTTCAACACCATTTTCAGTTACTGCTAGCGTATGCTCCCATTGCGCTGATAAGCTTTTATCTTTAGTTACAGCCGTCCAGCCATCACGCAATACCGTCACTTGCTTTTTGCCGGCATTAATCATCGGCTCAATCGTAAATGTCATACCAGGCTTTAAAACAGTCTGTAAAGATTTATGCTCATGCGCCTGCTTTGAAACATAATGTAATACTTGAGGTTCCTCATGAAAACCTTGGCCAATTCCATGCCCACAAAACATTTCGACCACAGAGAAGCTGTGTGACTTAGCGTGCTTATCAATCGCCTGAGCTATGTCATGTAAGCGATTACCTGGTTTAACCTGCTCAATTCCTTTAACAAGACACTCATAAGTCACATCTGTTAAGCGCTGAGCAAGTATTGACGCTTTTTCGCGTCCACCAACAAAGAACATTTTACTGGTATCGCCATGAAAACCATCTTTAATGACCGTCACATCAATATTAACAATATCACCGGCTTTAAGCTTCTTTTCTGAGGGAATACCATGACATACAACATGATTAATTGATATACATACTGATTTTGGAAATCCTCGGTAATTCAAACAAGCTGGAATGGCTTGTTGCTTATCAACGATATAATCATGGCATATATTATCGAGCTCTGCCGTTGTCACGCCGGGCACAACATATGGCTCAATCATTTCCAGCACTTCAGCTGCTAGACGACCTGCTACACGCATTTTCTCAATTTGTTCAGGTGTTTTTAAAATTATATTAGTCATGAATTAAGTTACATTATCTTTAACGTAGTAAACGTCGTATTGTACATGTATTGGTTGTTGCATTTCAATCTAAAGCCAAAAACTAGCATTAATTTTATTGTCTTTAACGAAATGAATGTCTGAATAGTCCTATCCTAGAAACAAAAAAGGCACCGTTAGGTGCCTTTCTAAATAAAAAACCTGATGATGTTCTACTTTCACATGGCGAATGGTAAGACGG
>NZ_JBXTEF010000089.1:0-7655 GCF_057495195.1 Cysteiniphilum sp.
ATTAACACAATAAATTATGGATTGGCAACTCGTAAACTTTATTTTTGATTATTATTCAACCCTTGATTCGCATTCAACCCGTCATATATCATCTGGCTATATCAACTTCTGAGTGCAAAAGACTTCTGCTATGTGAGCACAAACAATCATAATGCCATTAAAGTCAAGCATGAAAAAAGTGCTTTAGCATCTCTTAACTCATTTGAAAATTTAAGACTACGTTTAAATCACCCTGAAAAAATGCAAGAGTTGAATATTCCTATACCATTTAAGCAAACACAAACCAATCAATTTACTATTTGCTTTGAGCTTGAACCTAACGAGGCAAAACTCATAGATGTAGAGATTGTTCAAACACTTATTCATACCAATATTTTCAAACTTGGCGCCCTTAGTCCCAATAACTCAACTTCACTATCAATTGGTATTGATAAAAGTAAATATCCTATCCATTTTGAGGATAATCGAGTTCAATTGCAGTCATTACTTGAAATCTATGACGAAGAGTATAATGCAATTAATGATCGTTATTACTCACTTCACACTAGTGACTATAAAAGCTTTTCACTTTCTCTTGCTCATGGTTATATTGAAGATGTTTTGGACAACCTTATTGAGCCTCAGCAACGCTGGATATTATCAACACTTTGCTGCTATAGCTATCAATTCAAAAAACAGCGTCTTTCTCATATGCAAGTCGATTTACAACACTATCATATTTCAACAATGAAGATTGAGTACATTTCTCACATACCTTTTGAATTTGCTGATCTTAATAAAGTTGAATTACTTGATACTTTACGCAAAAACCATCAGCAGTTAAATTATGGTGATATCAAAAATATTTGTCGAACACTTAAACTTACCAATTGTCATGACTACTTTATTAATTATATTTCGCAACTTGATCAACTCAATCCAAAAAATACTTGGCAAGCTTTTAAAACTTATGATACCAAAGATATACAGCAATCATTAAATCAATATTTCTCACGCCACCTTCAACGTTTTATTAAACTTAATCAGGTGATAAAAATATGATTAAAAACAAGTCACAAATGCAAAAAATTGCTAGAATCCAACAATTAATACCCTCGATGTCTCCTGAGCTACTGATCACTGCACTTTATTTAATTGGTATCAAAAAAGAAACTATTGTCTTTCGTCGCGAGTCACGTACTTTATCTATTCATCCTGGCTTTACCAAAATAGAATGGATAAACGATAAAGTCTATATTTATGCGAACTTAGCAACAATCGATAGACGTTTATATGACTCTTGTACCCAACTCACCCATCTGGCACCCACCCAAACACAACGCATCGATCAATTGATTGATGATTTTCTTCGTGCTCATTTTCTTGGTGTATTCCCCTGCTTGAATCCTTCAGTTAATACAACAATTGAACAGCTTTTCTTAAACAGGCTATCACAATCACCTTCAAAAATACTTATCGAAACACATGTCAAACGTGTTATAGACTTTCCATCTAAAGTAAACGTAAGTTATGGTATTCAGCCTCAGTCAACAACACCAAATCATTTACTTGGTAGAATAACAGCAAATGCCAAAAACTTTCATGTTATACCTGTGGTATATATTGCTATTTCAATCAATACAGGATCTTCTATAGCAAAAGCACAGCAACAATACCAAAGGCTTCACAATAAATTAAAACAAATATTAAAGTCATATCAGCTTAAGCTTGAGATCTCTCATCCACAAGAAATCACCTACTTAAGAAACAAAAAATTAGGTCAAGATAGTTTAATAGAATCTAAATACTCGATTATGCAGACAGAAGGTATCTCCGATTAAAGGTTTTAATCTTATAATATAGTTCATACTTGTTATTGCATGAAAACTTCACTTTAAGACGCTCAATATAATCATCAACCGTTCTTTTTGAAATTTCAAGCTGCTGAGCAATATCACTAGAACGTATGATATTGTCATAAATCATCTGAAAGCACTTTCTTTCCAACGAAGTTAAAGGAACTATCTCAGCTGACTCCTTTGTATCTCTTTGCTGTACTTTATCTGCGTAAAATAATGTGCCACTTTCTAGTTTGTTAAACTGACTATGAAACAGACTCAATTTGGGCTTAATATTATTTTTATTTATGTCGCCAATAGAGTTGACGATAGTACTTTGCAGGTAAACCTTATTATTTAATAAATGATACCCAAACCATTTACTATCGACCCCAACACATAGAATAACAATATTATCAACATCCATGTGAGTTATGATAAAAAGCATATCTAAATTATTTTCGATCAAATTTTCTCGTGCAAAGTGACAGTCTGAATAAAAGAACTGATCTGGCAGATTGGTTACTTGATCATAATTTAAAAACAGTGAGGTTAACTCTTTGTATTCTGTTTGAGCGGCTAGTTTTATATTTAACTCTTTAATGCAATGAAAGGCTGTTTTTGTTTTAGTGACATGTATCAATGCCATGCCCATTGTATGATGATTTTTTGCTATATTTGTTAGCTCTGGTGAAAGCAAACTTTTAATATCCATAATATACCCTTAAAAAATATTCCCGAACACATTATGTATAATATCCACTCTAAGCACTTCTGCGCATGGGGGAGGTATACCCAAAGATAATTAATTATATCCCGCTCGTAAGTCATTAACACAGCAGGTTTGATGGTGGAAATATTGTAAAATGGTTCGTGAGCGATAAAAACCCATACCCTTTTAACCACACAATTGTTACAATACTGGCGATTTTCAACACGCACTGGATTCTTTGTAATCATTTTGGCAGTGCGTATACAAACTAAGGGATAGAATAATGGATCGTAATTTAGCATTAGAAACAGTTCGTGTTACCGAAGCTGCCGCTTTATCTGCTTGGCGTCAAATGGGTCGAGGAGATGAAAAAGCAGCTGATCAAGTTGCTGTTGATGCTATGCGTCGCGCTTTAAATGGTCTGGATATCGATGGCACTGTCGTCATTGGTGAAGGTGAACGAGATGAGGCACCAATGCTTTATATTGGTGAGAAAGTCGGCAAAGGCGGACCTAAGGTTGACATCGCACTTGATCCACTAGAGGGTACAACCATTACTGCCAAAGGTGGGCCTAATGCCTTAGCAGTGATTGCAATGGCAGAAGATGGTGGTTTTCTAAACGCCCCTGATGTTTATATGGAAAAGATTGCAGTAGGTGGGCATGGTATGCCGGCAGATATTATCGATATCAATGCAACACCTGCTGAGAATTTGAAAAACTTGGCACAATTTAAAAAAGTCCCAATTGAAGCACTAGTTGTCTGTATATTAGATCGCCCACGTCATGAAGAGATTATCCGTCAAGTCAGAGAAGCAGGCGCACGCATTGCACTTATTGGAGATGGTGATGTTTCCGCAGTTATTGCTACAGCACAAGAAGATACTGGCATTGATATGTACATGGGCACAGGAGGCGCGCCTGAAGGTGTTCTTGCCGCAGCAGCTCTTCGTTGTTTAGGTGGACAAATGCAAGGTCGCCTGATCTTCAGAAATGATGATGAAAAAGCACGTGCTAAGAAATGGGGCATTAATGATTTAAATAAAATCTATCATCTGAATGATCTAGCCTCTGGCAATGTATTGTTTGCCGCAACAGGTGTTACCGATGGACAGATGCTCAAAGGTGTCAAACGCAAAGGCCAATTTGCACAAACGCATAGCCTTGTGATGCGCTCATTATCAGGCACAATTAGACATATTGAAGCCGAGCATAACTTTAACTTTAAAAAAGGTTTTGAGCATTTATAACTTTAGGTAAAACATGCTTTCACACAAACAGCTACTCATCTTTGCTGCCATTGCCAAACATAGCAGCATTACCAAAGCATCAGAGAGCTTAAGTCTCACGCAACCGGCATTAAGCACGGCACTATCATCACTTGAGACGCAGCTTGGTGTTAGGCTCTTTGATCGTATTGATCGCAAAATCGTTCTTAATCATCATGGGCAACAGCTTTACCCCAAAGCAATGGCACTTTTAGAAGCTACTGATAAGATTGAGCATTTTTTCAAGCACACACAAGCACTTGTCGGCAGCTTGCATATTGCCGCAAGTAACACAATTGGTAATTATATTTTACCGACACTTATCTCTTCCTTTAAACAACAGCACCCTGAGGTAGAATTATCTCTTAGCATAAGTAATAGTGAACAGGTTATTGAATCGGTGATTTCACATCAAGCAGATTTAGGATTCATTGAAAGTACCAGTTTAAGCAATCAGACCAATTGTTTTGCCTTTGCTAAAGATGAATTAAAACTCTTTGTGCATAAAGATCATCCTTTAGCCAAAGAAAAAACGGTTGATATTAAAACACTTAAAAATCACCCATTTATTCTCAGAGAAAAAGGCTCTGGAAGTCGCACAATTATTGAGCAAACCCTGTTGCCATTATTTGATTATCAATTGAATTTATTCTTGGAGCTTGGTAGTAGTGAGGCTATTATTCTTGCGGTATTAAATAGCAACGCCATTGGCTGCATTTCACTATCTGCCTTGCACAATCAATCAAACATTCACCTCCTTGAATGTCCTGAAATGAAACTTGAAAGAGACCTACTTATTGTGCAAAATAAACGCGCGCACATCTCAGAACTTACCGAAGAGTGGCTTGATTGGGTTACTAATAAATAATTTCAATCCAACACATAAGTTTTAACAAATTTTATTTATATAAGAGTCCACATAAACTAACACCATAACAATATTTAACAGGTGTTTATCATGACTCAGAGATTACATGGTTTTCTAGAAAAAATTCCGACACCAATGGCTGGTTTAGCCCTTGGTATTTCAGGTTTAGGTTGTTGTGCTGAAAATGCATTGCCAGCCAATCATAGCTTACAAATCGCTTCAGCAATTATTGCTGGTATTTTATTATTATTTGTCGCTGCTAAATTTATTGTTTGGCCTCAGAAGCTGCGTCAAGACCTTGCTCATCCTGTTGTTGGCAGTGTTGTACCCACTTTTGCCATGGCATTAATGATTATTTCCAATAGCATTAATTATGCAAGTCATCTTGCTGCCGAGCTTGTATGGATTTTTGCGGTGACTATTCACTTGCTCTTTTTAGCGGCATTTATTTATCATCGTATGCGTGAATTTAAACTACACCACATGGTGCCATCATGGTTTGTGCCACCTGTTGGCATTATCGTTGCCGATGTTGTTTTCCCTGGTGGTGTGCTACAACCATTGGCAAGTGCGTTGTTATATTTTGGTTTAATCAGCTATGCCATCTTATTGCCACTAATGCTATATCGTGTGATGTTTACGCATGAGATTCCTGATGCAGCTAAACCAACCATTGCGATTTTTGCAGCCCCTGCCAGCTTATCATTAGCGGGCTATTTAACGGTTACCCAAGACCCATCCCCTGTTATCGTGATGCTACTATTTGGCATCGCGATATTAATGACTGCAATGATCTATTTAAGCTTTGTTAAATTAATGAGCTTAAGCTTCTCCCCTGGGTTTGCGGCATTTACTTTCCCAATGGCTATTGGCTCAACTGCATTATTTAAAACCGCTTACTGGGCAGAGCATACTTTAAATCTAGCACCGCAATATGTTAGCCAAATTTATTATCTGGCAGTATTTGAGCTCATTATTGCTGCACTCGTTATTGGTTATGTTGCATGGAAATACTTCTATCATCTTGTCATTGAAAATCTATTTGTTGCTCAAGCTGCTTCTTCTACCAACTAACTGGAGTTACGCACTTTAGAAAAAAACTATGATTTCATAAACACCCCGTCAGCCTACGGCTGCCACCCCTCTTGAAAAGAGGGGAATTGGGCGATGGTGATTTTAATTCCCCTCTTTTCAAGAGGGGTGCTTAAGCTTGCGAGGCGGGGTGTTGAAATAGAAAAAGTGCGTAACCTCAGTAACTAACATCCAATTAATAGCAATGCAACACGTCCAATCCACTTTGATTGTATAAGCGTTGGCTGAGCGTAAGTCGAAGCCTCTATGAAGTGTGACTTTTTATACTTACTCACTTCGACTGATGCTCAGTGCATTGCTTCGATTTATGCTCTAGGCACAATGAATAATTTAGTATTATCCCAATTAAATTATCTCTAAAAAGCATCAAAACCCGTGATCTTCAACTATATTAAAAGCACAGCATAAAACGGAGTTTAAGCGTGCACATCAAAAACAATAGTCGCCTTACCACCAAATTATTGCTCGCTGCATTTATTATTTTTATTGGCATGGATTTAATTGATACAACGATCATCAACAATATCCTACCTAAAATTGCTAAGTCATTTGATATCGAGCCGGTCTATCTTAAGTTTGGTATCAGTGTTTATATTCTAGTACTTGGCGTATTTTTGCTGATGAGCGCATGGCTTGCGCAAAAAATTGGTTTTAAACGCACACTGATCTTATCAGGCACAGGCTTTGCCCTGTTCTCCTTTCTTTGCGGAATTGCACAAACTGATATTCAGTTTTTTATCTTTCGTGGTTTTCAGGGCTTATTTGCTGCTTTTTCCGCACCTGTAGCATCCCTTGCCTACCTTGAGTATTCTAGCAATAACCAGCATGCTGCTATTTCACTATCAAGCTATTCCGTGCTCTTAGCCATTTTGGGGCAGGTCTTAGGTGGTGTATTTGCTTACATCTCTGCAGATTCATGGCGCCTTGCATTTTATATCAACGTCCCACTATCAATGCTTGCTATTGCTATTGTTTGCATTTATTTTCCCAAAGAGGCTGGCATCAAATCGGATAATCCCTTTGATTACAAAGGATTTATCCTCATTGGAATAACCGTAACCACACTTTTTGCTTTCAGTGAAGTAGCAACTTTCCGTGAGGTACCGATATCCCTTAAAATACTCATCGCATGTATTGCTATTGTTTCTTGTCTTTTATATATCTATTTATATAAGACGATTAAGACACCATTGATCAACTTTAATGTCTTTAACAATCGCTCTTTCTTAACGATGTTTTTAATTATTTTTATCAGTCGTCTAACCACTTATTGGGTATTCTTTGCTTGGCCTGTCATATTGTACTATCTAAGCGCATTAAATATGATTTATATTGCGACGATGTCCGTTTATCTAATGGTTGGCTCCGTCATTGGCAATATGATTACCAAGCGGATAAGTACTACCCCGAATCTTAAAAAGACAGTTAGCTTAAGTCTTATGTTAATGGCGACTATGCTTGCAGTCTCACCTGTCTTTATTTTGCATTTTAGCTATCCTTATTTCTGTGGTATGGCATTTTGCTATGGATTTGCACTTGGCTTATTTCAAGGTTCATCGAATGCCGCATTATTTGCCACCAATGATAGTGACAAGCGCGCACATATTAATACATTGAAACTCTCAGCAGGACTTATCTCTAACTCTTTTTCATTGGTGCTATTTACCGTGCTTTATAACATTATTCGCACAGTGAGTATTGATCTGCATTGGCTTGCTTTTTTCGTTGATATTGTTGTGAAGATTTCAATCATCACAGCAGCTATTCAACTAATGCTTGCGGCAGTTATGTGGTATAGATTAAGAAAAAGATGATTATTTACTGGTGTTACGCACTTTAGAAAAAACTATGATTTTATAAACACCCCGTCAGCCTACGGCTGCCACCCCTCTTGAAAAG
>NZ_JBXTEF010000090.1:0-7635 GCF_057495195.1 Cysteiniphilum sp.
TTGGAAGGCTATGTGCAGCATTTGAGTTGCTGGCACAAAAATACTGTGCATAATTTAAACCTTGATTCACATTTTATTCTAGAAGAAGGCTTGCCACTGAGTGATTTAAAAGTGATTGTTGAGTCAATGGCAGAAGCGGCAAAAGCCTCTCATGTTCAATTAGTAACAGGTGACACCAAAGTGGTTGAGAAAGGCAAAGGCGATGGTATTTTTATTAATACCACAGGGATAGGCGTTGTTATGGATGGCTTTGTCACTCATGAGCCATTAGTGAAAGGTGATTGCATCATTATCAATGGGGCGATTGCTGAGCATGGTGTTGCTGTGATGTCAAAGCGCGAGGGCTTAAGCTTTGACTGTGATGTCAAAAGTGATGCTATCAATCTAAATCACTTGATTGAGAAGTTACATAAATCAGGTTGTCAAATCAAAACAATGCGTGATCCGACGCGAGGTGGTGTCGCTGCAACCTTAAATGAATGGGCAAACCAATATGAAGTAGGTATTAGCATTGATGAGTCTGCACTTGTCGTTAGTGAAGAGGTACGCTCCGCTTGCGAGTTATTGGGCTTGGATCCGCTTTTTATTGCAAATGAAGGCAAGGTTTTAATTGTTTGTAATCAAAGCGAAGTTCAAAAGGTATTAGCATGTTTACAGCAAGATGAATTGGGCAAAAATGCCAGTGTGATTGCTAAGGTTGATAAAGTAGGCAATGCATCGGTCAATATGCAAACAAGCTTTGGTGGACTAAGACGCGTCGATTGGCTAAGTGGCGAACAACTACCAAGAATTTGCTAAGTATAAGGAGGAATAATGAGTCAGTTTTATTTTTTAGCGCATAAGCGTCTAGATGATTTAATTAGTACCTTAAAGACACAGGGCTTTGAGGTAAAAGCACCGATCGTTGATGATCATGCGATTGTTTATGATGATATTGAAAAAGCAGCTGAGTTACCATGGGGTTATGTTGATGAGCAGAAACCTGCGTATTATCACGTCAAAAAAACCAATGAAAACAAAGCTTTTGCGTGGAGTCTGCCGGTGCAATCGGTAAAGCCCATGTTGTTTAAAGAGAAAGAAGCATTATGGCAAGTCAAGCGTGATGACAGTGGCAAGTTGACATTTGAGCAGGCGCTCAATAAACAGAAATATGCTGTTTTAGGTGTCAGACCTTGTGATTTGCGCGCGATTGAAATTCAAGATCGTGTGTTTATCGAAAACGCTTATCAAGATGTGCGTTATAAGGCGCGACGTGAAGCGATGTTTATCATTGCGGCTAATTGTACCAGTTGTCATAGTAATTGTTTTTGCATTAGCTTAGGTGATAGCCCATATGCTGATAAAGGCTTTGAGTGGGCAATGACGGAAATCAATGGTGGTTTTGTCATTGAGTCAGGTAGTGATAAGGGTAGAGTGCTTATTGAGCAGCTGCAATTAAATCCAGCTACTGGTGCGCAAACCTATGAAGCGGAACAAAAAGTCAAAGCAGTATATGCAATGCAAGAAAAAAGCATCCCACCCTTAGCAACGGTTGAAAAGGCGCTATTTGCTAACTTAAATCACCCACAATGGGATGATGTTGCTAAACGGTGTTTATCGTGTGGTAGTTGCACACAATCTTGCCCGACGTGCTTTTGTCATACTGAGAAAGAAGATCCTGATTTGGAAGGGCAAGTAAGTACGCATTTGCGCGAATGGGATTCATGCTTTGGTTTAGATCATAGTTACACGCATGGTGAGTTATATCGTGAGGAGCCTAAACATCGATATCGACAATGGTTAACACATAAGTTTTCCACTTGGCGCGAGCAGTTTAGAACCAAGGGCTGTGTTGGTTGCGGGCGCTGTATTACGTGGTGTCCGGTGAGCATTGATGTTACGGATGAAATAAATATTATCTGTCAAGAAAAGCAGAATAAGCAGGAAAAACAGGAGAAAAAAGCATGATTTACCCACAAGATGCTTATTTGCCACATGAGGCTGAGATTATTGACTTTATTGAAGATGCACCAGATATTTTTACCTTACGTTTACGCTTGTGTGATGCGGATTTACGCCAGAAATATAGCTTTAAACCTGGACAGTTTAATATGATTTATCTTTATGGTGTGGGTGAAGTGGCAATATCGATTGTTAATGATCGTGAGTTTAATCATGATGTTTTTGAACATACCATTCAAGTCGTTGGGCGTATAACACAAGGCATGCATCAATTAAAGAAAGGTCAAAAGGTCGGTATTCGTGGACCTTTTGGCAGTAGTTGGCCAGTGGATGAGGCTCAAGGCAAAGATGTTGTAATTATGACCGGTGGGTTGGGTAATGCGCCGTTGGTTGCCGCAACTGAAATGATACTAAAAAATCGCGAAGCATATGGACGGATTTATGTGGTGCAAGGTGTGCGTCACAGTGAGGGACTTATTTATCAGGATAAATATACGCGTTGGAATGCTATCCCAAATACACAAGTGATTGTAACGGCAACTGAGGGCGAGCCATTTGGTCCATGGCAATGGTATAAAGGTTTTGTTACCGAAGCGGTTAAAGATCTTAAGCTAGATTATCAAAACACTTATGTGATGAGTGTTGGTCCTGAGATTATGATGAAAAATGTCGCGCGTAGCTTTATTGATATTGGGGTGCCAGAGCATCAAGTATTTGTCTCATTAGAACGCAGTATGAAATGTGCGATTGGGCATTGTGGGCATTGCCAGATGGGCAAAGAGTTTATCTGCAAAGATGGTGCCGTTTATGCCTATCCGCAAGTTGAAAAACTGTTATCAATCAAGGGGGTGTAAGATGTCGCATGAGAGTAAATTAAGAAATCTAAACAACAAACCAACACTGGCTGTGCATAAGTTTAGCTCATGTGATGGTTGTCAATTGGCATTTATTAATGATGGAATTCGCCTGCTGAAATTATCACAATTGGTTGAGATAAAACATTTTGCTGAGGCAGGTCCTGTTGACGAAGATGCCAAAGTGGATATTGCGATTATTGAAGGCAGTGTCAATACCAAGCATGATGTACAGCGCATTCAAAAGATTCGTGAAAATAGCAAATATCTTATTACGATGGGCGCATGTGCGACAACAGGTGGTATTCAAGCCTTAAGAAATAATGTTACCCGTCAACAGTTTGAAGGTTGGATGAAAGATGTCTACCCGCAACACACCGATGTGATTGATAAAATGGAGTTAGATACCGCAAAATCGATTGAGGATTATGTTGCCGTTGATTTTGAAATCAGAGGATGTCCGGTAAGCTCAGAGCAGATGTATCACGCGGTGCGTCAATTGTTATTTAAAGTGGAGCCAGAAAAGGTGGTAGAACCTGTCTGTACATCGTGTAAACATCGTGGAATCACCTGTGTGATGGTTGCATATAATGAACCATGCCTAGGTCCTGTGACGGCTAATGGATGTGATGCACTTTGTCCGCATATTAATCGTGGATGTTATGGCTGTTACGGTACGGCAAAATATGCCAACTTTGATGCAATGACGGCAAAGTTAAAATCAATGGGGCTAACCGATGAAGAGATTGCACATAAATATCATTTTATCAATAATCAGCAACAAGGTTTCAAGCAGGCTGGAGATAACGCATGAGTAATCAAATGAATACGGCAAATAATGCCAAAACAACGAAAATAGAAGTGCCTATTCTAGCGCGTGTCGAAGGTGAAGGTGCGCTTGATTTAGAGATTAATAATAATGAAATCACCAAATGTCATGTGCGTATTTATGAGCCCCCACGCTATTTTGAGAAGTTCCTAGAAGGACGTGAACCGAATGAAATCATTGATGCGGTAGCACGTATTTGTGGTATTTGTCCGATGGCGTACCAAATGAGTGTGGTGACATTGATGGAGAAGGCCTTTGAGGTAGAAGTGACCCCTTGGGTGCATGCAATGCGACGCGTGATGTATCTCGGTGAATGGATTGAGTCACATTATTTGCATACACATATTTTAGCTGCTCCTGACTTTTTGAAATATCATTCAGCGATTGAGATGGCGAAAGATTTTCCTGATGAAGTCAAGCGTGGAGTGAGATTGCAGCATTTAGGTAATGATATTTTGTCATTATTTGGTGGCAGATCGGTTCATCCTGGGGCGGTTAAGGTTGGTGGATTCTATCGAGCGCCTAAGCCTAAAGAGATCAAAACACTCATCCCACGACTACAAGAAGCGCTAAAAGATGCCAAAGATGTTGTGATGTGGTTTGCCCAATTACCTTATCCTAATGTCTGCTTTGATGAAGTATTACAAGTGGCATTAACCGATGTCAGTGGACAATATCCGGTGATTGCCGAGCATGTCGTCACGAATAAAGGAGAATGTTTTCCAATTGAAGAATGGGAGGAGCATTTCTATGAGTTTCATGCGCCACAATCAACGGCACTTCACTCAACACGCGATGGACAACCCTATTTAACAACGCCATTAACACGTCTGAATTTGAATTTTGATAAGCTGCCCAAAGAGGTTCAAGCGCTTGCTAATAGTACGGGCATTTCGTTTCCAAGTAATAATATCTTTCATAGTATTTTGGCGCGATCAATCGAGTGCTATTACGCGATTGGTGAGATACTGCGTATATTTGAAGCATATGAATATCCTGATAAACCTTATGTTGATGTGAGCTTTAAGGCAGGCAAGGCATGGGGTGCAACAGAGGCGCCACGTGGAATTCAGATTGACTATTTTGAGTTTGATGACAAAGGGTGTGCGACAAAAATTCGTATTACACCGCCAACTGCGCAAAACTTAGCTTGCATGGAGGCCGATCTTAAGCAGTCATTAACCAAGTTTGGGCTGGACAAATCAGACGATGAATTAAGGCAGCATGCAGAAATGGTGATTCGCAATTACGATCCATGTATCTCGTGTTCGGCGCACTTTCTGACATTGAATATCAAACGCGCATGAGGTTGTTATGCATAGAAGGTTCTTTCGTGGATTTATTTTTATTAGCTTGCTGATATGGCTTGTTTTTAGCGTTGCCTTTTATCAGCATTTAAGTCTTTTAGGTATCGTGTTTGTTGCTTTTATGTTAGGACTTAGGCATGGCTTTGATGTCGATCATATCGTCGCCATTGATAATGTTACGCGTCAATTAGCACAAAAAGGTAAACCTAGTGTAACAACCGGCTTGTTCTTTGCGCTAGGGCATTCTAGTGTTGTGTTTTTACTCACATTGTTTGTTATTTTAGGAGTCAGTCTAAGCAAAGCAGAGAGTCTTGGCATCATTGGTATTGGCGCTGTGATTGGATCGGTTGTATCAATTGCTTTTTTGTGGCTTACAGGAGGTATGAATGTATTATCACTGTATAAGCTTATTAAACATCAACAAAACACACATACACATTCGCCCTTAACACGTTGGTTAAAGCCGTTGTTTAAAATGGTTGATAAGCCTTATAAGATGTATCCAGTGGGCTTTTTATTTGGTCTTGGTTTTGATACAGCCACTGAAATTGCACTTTTAGGGTTAGCAGCAACGGCATCATTAAGTGGTGAGTCGATCTGGCTCATTTTGGCACTGCCAATTGCCTTTGCACTTGGCATGACGTGGGTTGATTCATTAGATGCATTATTAATGACCAAGCTTATCAATACTCAAAAAATAAATGAGCAGATCTTTCGTCGCTACAATATTGCGATACTATTGATCGTTATCAGTGCGTCGTTTATTGTCGGGTTTATTCAGTTATTTGGGTTGTTTGATCTTGATGTCTATGGCGCTATTGGTTTTGTCAGTGATCACTCACCGTGGTTTGGTGGTGGTTTAGTATTGTTGCTATTAGGTGTATTTTTAACATTGATATTAAAAAAGCAAGAAACGCTGTGAAATGATCCAAGTGAGTTATGGAGTATTAGGTTTAAACCAAGTAATGTACTCATTTTGAGATAATTGCATATAAGGCTGCATTGTGTCCTTGTGAGATATTCGCCATGATAAAACAGTGATCTCTTAAGTGAATTCCAGAGATTTCCTCTATCTTACCGTTTAAGCATTTGAGAGAATAATTTTCGTGGCAGGACGCTACGACTCAATAACACTCCCTCCCCTTTGTTGCCAAGAGTTGATCACAAGGATGTAAACCCCTTTTGCTGTTTCCAAGTCATGGTGACTCTAAGTCCAAGAGTCTGATCATTTTCAAAAATAATAGTGCCACCGGTGAGACTCACTAGCTCATGGACAATGGCTAGACCCAAGCCATAGTGTTTTTTAGCATCCGTGTTGTTCTCAGAGAATCCCAATTGTGTAATTTTGTTTAATTTGTCATGAGCAATTCCTTGTCCATGATCAATGATGATCAGCTGAATAAGCTCTTTGGTTTGCGTTAAGCTAATATCAACTCTATTGGCAAAACGAAAGGCATTATCAAGGATATTGGTTAAAATGCGGTTATATACTTGTGCCGAACCATAGACGATGCACTCAGGTGTTTCCGTATAAGCAATGCGATGCCCCATATCGGCGTAGTTATCTTGTAGTGTTAGTAACATTAGGTTTAGGTCAATTTTCTTACGCTGTTGCAAATGAAGATTTGATAGTGATAAGAAGCTTTGTACCACTTCATTGATGTGATCAATATCTGATATGCTTTTTATCGCATCCGTGTCACCTTTTAACTCTAGCTGCTCCAAGCGAAAGCGCATGCGTGTTAACGGTGTTTTGATATCATGCGAAATTGATGACATCAATTGTGCGCGTGTGCGTGTTAGGTTGTGAATACGCAACTTCATTTGCTCAAATAAGGCTTTAGGCCCTGAGATAAGTCCAAGGTAAATGGAGGTGTTCTGCGGAAGCCCTAGTTCAATCAACATCTGCTGACTTAGTTCAGTTAAACGATATAATCTCAGCAATAACCAACAAGCAAATAGAAACAAGATAATAATCAGCAAGATAATTGCAAATTCAGCGGTAAATAAAGAGAAAAAGTAATGATAATTTTTGACAGCATGGATATTAAGCCACAGGTTTTTATGAATGAAAACTGAGAACTTATGCGTGTTATTCTGATGCTGAAGTATTTTATTCTCAAGATCTTGCGCATTTTTGATCGTATAATCTGGGTGAAACTGTGGATCAGTGGATAAAGCCATTTCAAGCTCGATACGCTGAATTTTTATATCGGAAAAATGCTGACTATCAAAGGTTTGAATGAAGTCCTTAAGATCGTCATCTTCACCATATTTGACTATTTTGGCAATCTCCCACGCAATTTTATGATGCAGTTCTGCGTGAATATCTTCATTGATCTGGCGATATGCACTTATAAAAAGGTAGCTAATGCATATAAAGCTTAAGCAAAAAAAAGCAATAATGCACAGTAGATTGAAATGTTTTTTCATGTTGATCCATATGTGATATTAATGATTATAGAATGTCGTTGATTCGACCTTAAAAAGCAAGATGATCAATCAAAGATTCTTTAATTGACTTGAGTTACGCACTTTTTTATTACAACACCCCGCCTCACAAGCTCGGCACCCCTCTTGCAAAGAGGGGAATATAAAATAACCTTTGCCTAATTCCCCTCTTTGTAACATAGGTTTATAGGGATCTTTTTGTAAGTGGGTTTTAAAATGGTTGAGTTAAAGATAAGATGAATAAAATCACAAG
>NZ_JBXTEF010000091.1:0-6074 GCF_057495195.1 Cysteiniphilum sp.
CTGCCCTTGACAGAGTCTTTGGGCGCTCATTTGCTAAAACAATGAAACTATTCATTGTTTCTTAACGCATTCGCTATCACCAAAATTCAACTTTGTAAAGGAGCAGAAAATGCAAAGCAAGAAATTCTGTAAAATGGTTTATGATGGGTATATCATGTACTACCAACTTAAGCCTATAAAAAATAATAAACTGGAGTTACGCACTTTTGCTTAACTACCCCACCTCGCAGGCTCGGCACCCCTTCACAAGTGAAGGGAAATTATAAAGTCCAAGCCACAGATTCCCCTTCGTTAGCGAAGGGGTGGATGCGAAGCAGACGGGGTAGTCTTTGAAAAATCGCAAAATGCGTAACTCCAGTTGTAAATTAGAAAACAGGAACCTATGCTATGGCACAAATTATTGATGGCAAAAAAAAAGCGCAAGAAATCAGACTAAAAATCAAATCACAAGTTGATCAATTAAAAGAACAAAACAAACGTATTCCAGGGCTTGCGGTAATTATTGTTGGCAATAACCCTGCCTCACAAATATATGTCAATAATAAACGTAAAGCCTGTGAAGAGGTGGGGTTTCTATCTTTAAACTACGACCTTAATGAAGATGTTAGTAATGACGAGTTATTAAACCTTATTAATCAGCTAAACAATGATCCAACGATTGATGGCATATTGGTGCAATTGCCACTGCCTGGGCACATCGATGCCGAAAAAATACTTGAAGCCATTCGCCCTGATAAAGATGTTGATGGTTTTCACCCTTATAATATTGGCAAATTGATGCAGCGCAATCCACTGTTGCGTCCATGCACCCCCAAAGGAGTGATGACATTATTAGAATCAGTAATTGATAATTTTAAAGGCAAACACGCAGTCATCGTTGGTGCTTCTAATATCGTTGGTCGCCCCATGCTAATGGAGCTTTTATTAGCAGGCTCAACTGTCACCACATGTCACCGTTTCACCAACGATCTAGCTGAACACTTATCACGCGCTGATATTGTAGTTGCAGCCGTTGGCAAACCACATTTTATCAAAGGCCACTGGCTTAAAAAAGGCGCTGTAGTCGTTGATGTTGGTATTAATCGATTAGATGATGGCAGCATTGTCGGTGATGTCGATTTTGACAATGCCTTGGAAAATGCCGCTTTTATCACCCCAGTTCCAGGTGGAGTAGGACCTATGACCATTGCCACTTTACTAGAAAATACGTTATTTGCTTGTGAGTATTTACATAGCAAGGCATAATGATTCGCGAGAAGTTTGGAGCGAATATACATGAAGCTTATTAAAAATCATCTTTCAATTTGGGTCGGTGCCATCATTATTGTATTGGCGATTATTTTAGGGGTGACTGCACTTTACCATAATAATGCACATGCCATTATCAGTAGTAAATTAGAAAATACACCTAAGGTGACCAATGACAAACCTAAAACAATTAAAAGCTCAACAGATGATGAGCCTATTAATTACACATTATTGAGTCCTAAAGCCGCCTATGACAAAGGAGTTGAATACAGTAAACAAATCAGCCAATCAGGTGGTAACAATATCGATAAAGCAGTTGACTATATTCAGTACTCGGCTGCCACAGGATATGCTGAAGCACAATTTAAGCTTGGGCTTATGTACTTCCAAGGGTTAGGCGTGCAATCAAACCCTGCTGTTGGCTTCTACTGGATTGAAAAGGCTGCTAAAAATGACTATGCTGAAGCACAAATTTATCTGGCATATATGTATAAGAAAGGCATTGGAGTATCAATCAATCTCTTTAAATCAAACTATTGGTTACGCCAAGCACGCGCTAATGGCATTGATTTGAGTTTAGATGCATTGCCATTTTTCTAAGCTAGAAAGCCCACGATAAAATAATTTATGATGGGTATGAAGATTTTGTAAATTTTTTGTAAATATTTACAAAAATACCTTTCCATTATGCAAAAAGCTTAGTATAGTGGCGCTCTCTTTCGACGAGTTGCTAGTATCAACTTCCTCCCTCCTCCCTCCTTGAATAGATCTAGTGGCTCGTCGATTGTTTTCTTTTTAATGTTCCCTTGTAGCCAAAAATTGAATATCTGGATTGCGCTCTTGTGCCATTTGTAGATTAACACGCGTTGTTGCTAGATAGGTTAAGTGATCACCGCCATCTAGCGCCAAGTTATCTGCATATTTATTTTTAAATTGCTCAAGTTTTTTCTTATCACTTGCCTCTACCCAACGAGATGCGACAACATTGACCTGCTCATAACTACATTTAACACCATATTCATTTTCCAAGCGATGTGCAACAACATCAAACTGTAGCACACCAATCGCGCCAAGAATCAGATCATTATTGTTCAATGGTCTAAAGACTTGAGTCGCACCTTCCTCAGATAGTTGAATTAAGCCTTTCAAAAGCGCCTTCATCTTCAATGGATCATTTAAACGCACACGTCGGAAAAGCTCAGGCGCAAAGTTAGGAATACCCGTGAATTTAAGTATCTCACCTTGAGTAAAAGTATCACCAATTTGAATCGTACCATGATTATGTAAGCCGATAATATCCCCAGGATAGGCTTCCTCTAAAGACTCGCGCTCGCCTGCAACAAAAGTTAATGCATTAGCAATCTGCACTTGTTTATTCATGCGCACATGCTGCAACTTCATGCCTTTTGTATATTTGCCAGAACAAATTCTAAAAAATGCCATACGATCACGATGTTGCGGATCCATATTCGCTTGGATTTTAAAAACAAAGCCGGTTAATGGTTCTTCACTTGCCTTTACTTCACGTATATCAGTCGTTCTTGGTGTTGGTGATGGCGCACATTCGGTAAAGGTGTCTAGCATCTCTTTAATACCAAAGTTACTCAATGCCGTACCAAAAAATACAGGGGTTAACTCACCTCGACGATATTTCTCAAGATCAAACGCATGACTTGCCCCTTTGACAAGTTCCACTTCTTCTCTTAGCTCATCTGCCAAATAACCAATTTTGTCATCTAGTCCGCTATTATTAAGTCCTTTGATGACTTGATAGTCATGAATATGATGACCATGTCCCGTCTCAAATAAAATGACTTCGTCGTTATATAGATGATAGATCCCTTTAAACTCTTTACCTGAGGCAATTGGCCAAGTCATTGGTGCGCATTGAATATTAAGGACATCTTCAACTTCATCCATCAACTCCATTGGATCGCGTGTATCACGATCAAATTTATTGATGAAAGTTATAATTGGTGTTGTTCTTAAGCGGCATACTTCCATCAATTTAATAGTACGCGCCTCAACCCCTTTAACACCATCAATAACCATCAAGGCTGAGTCAACCGCAGTTAAGGTGCGATAAGTATCTTCCGAGAAGTCCTCATGCCCTGGAGTGTCTAATAGATTGACTACACAATCATTATAAGGAAACTGCATCACAGATGTGGTTACCGAAATACCACGTTGCTTTTCAAGCTCCATCCAATCAGACGTTGCATGACGACCTGATTTTTTACCTTTCACTGTACCTGCTAATTGAATTAGATTT
Organism: Cysteiniphilum sp.; assembly: GCF_057495195.1. Lineage (NCBI taxonomy): Bacteria > Pseudomonadati > Pseudomonadota > Gammaproteobacteria > Thiotrichales > Fastidiosibacteraceae > Cysteiniphilum > Cysteiniphilum sp. The sequence goes on from NZ_JBXTEF010000091.1 coordinate 3,521, forward strand.
CCAAATAACAACATTTTTTCGGTTAACGTAGTTTTTCCGGCATCCGGATGCGAAATAATCGCAAATGTGCGTCGCTTATTTAGCGCCTGTAGAAATTCAGACATTATTTTTCCTCAAAAAATTCAAAAAAATTAAATTCAAAAATACTTTGCTCTTGCAAAAGAGCAAAGCCTACCCGTTTTACTGATAAATGTAAAAACTTTATGAAAAAATTAACGCATTAAAGACTACATTGGCAACTCAACTATTCTTAGGATTACTACCAGATCATATTCTAAATTAATGTTTATGTTCAATGATTTTATCCACTTCGGTAAAACTTATTTTCTTAACACCAAAAGGCATATCGATCATCACATGCTCAGCTGAGATATGTTTAAGTACCCCAACATAACGAATATTATGTGATTTAACCGTCACAATACTTTGTTTATTATACATATCAAACAACCATCGCTTGGTCTTATCATTTATCTGCATGATTGTCTCCTCCATACATAAGATATCAATATCGTATTTATACCCATCACAAACTACTTTGCAAAAAAACACCGCAAAATGATTACGATAGGGATACAACGAAAAGATACCCCATAAGCTTGAATACAAACTTACTTTTTGTTTTCTCTCTTAATCTTGATAATGATAGATAGGAACTGACGAAAATACAATATTCAAGAAAGCAACTTTAACCGAAAAAAACCGTGGATCTTAAATCCCACTATGGAAACGAAACTCAGTATCAGGTGACTCTATCAACTGCTTTTCTACTGCAGCAAAGCGCTTAATATGATGCTTGATATCATCGGTGGCAAATTGTTGTGCAAATTTAAGATAAATAGTGAAATGACGCTGCTCTGATGCTAATAATCCCAAATAAAATTTTTGCAGCTCCTCATCTAAAAAAGGCGCAATAGCACCAAAGCGCTCACACGATCGTGCTTCGATAAAAGCACCAATAATAAGTGTATCAACAAGTCGCCCTTCCTCTGACGTGCGCACATGCTTTTTTAGCTCTTTGACATAGCGCGACTCTGACAATAGACGATATTCAATATTACGCTTTTTGAGAATACTTAGTACCTGTTCAAAGTGCACTAACTCCTCGCGGGCAATCTTTGACATTCTAAGTAGAAGCTCTGGATATTCAGTTGACTTGCGATACATAAAGCTAATAGCAGCAGATGCTGCCTTTTTCTCACAATGCGCATGATCTAACAATAGGATATCAATGGATTTCAGCGCTTTATCTATCCATGCTTTGGGTGTGTTGCATGGCAAAAACGTATCAATTGTTGCTTGATTAAAATAATTCATTCTAAAAACTTATATTATAATTGTGTTTTAACGTTAGGCTTACGCCCCTTCAGCTTGCGCTCAGAAAAGTCTATTTTTGGATACTATCAGGTTGACTTCTAGTAATCAAAATATTTTAAATGCACTCATCATTATTCATCTCAAGGGATGGGAATATACCCACTATGGTTATTGGAATTGGATGATGGCACATCAACAATCATGCAACCCCACCAAGTTCCGTCCTTTCCTTTCTTAGCGAGATTCATTGCGTCGGTATAATCTGGAGATGTTTTCGAGTTTACATCTGGGTACACGTTCTTTAAAAAATTTTCACACTCACTAGATTCATTAGTGGAGTAAGTCACATTAGAGCCTTTATGGAGTTCATCAGATGCGTAAACAACAGCATCTGATGTGAAATTAGAAAAAGCAGCTCCCAGCTTGTCCCCATCATCATAAACAATTAAACATCCGCCACTGACTTCATCACCAGATCCTGCGTTAGTACTATTGGGGTGATCATAATTAGCATTAGCAGCAAATTCATTTGCTATTTCATCAGCACTTGAAAACCCTGGAACTTTTCTAACCTTTGGTTGAATTGTATCGTCTTCACCCATAGGGTCTGCTGCAAAAAAACCTCCTCCAGCATAACTTAATGCAGCATCACCAATAGCATTTATTGCCGAGTTTACCAATGCAGATATAGCCTTGGCCCAAGCATCTGCATTGGATGTTGCATAGAAGCCTACTATCGCTCTCTGACCAGATTGTAATGTATATGTCTTATCAGCATCATTTATATCGTGTATCCACTGAAAAGCTGCAACCGTACTAAATCCGCTCGTGCTTGTGACAGGCCATGCAATTCCGTAATTTCCAGTAAGTCGAACGTTCACCTGGATTGTTTTTTCAGAACTATTGCTGATCCCACAGTAAAATGTTTGCCAGGCAGACAACGGCTGAGTAGCTCCCGATAACAACATCACAGCTGATAGAAAATGTTTATAACTCATGAATATTCCTTATATAACTATATTATTTTATGTCTCTATAGGTAAGGATATAACTTTAAAAAAGTCAATACAGTTTATCCATTTCTCTCTGTACACGAAGAAAAATTTGCAAATTGCTGCTTGAAGCGTTATTTTTTCTTGATTTGCACACCATGAAAAAGCACCTCAAACAGCTGACGAATAGTTTAAAGGAAATTTTTAACTGGCACAAATCAAGATTAGATTGTTTCGCTAATCTT
>NZ_JBXTEF010000092.1:0-2879 GCF_057495195.1 Cysteiniphilum sp.
ATTATGCCCCTCATAGAATCGTATTTGTAGATTTCCCACATATAGTTCTTCAACTTAACTCACTGAACACCTGTTAAAGTATAAAAATCATGTGTTATTCATGGACGCAGTAGTGGGTAACGTTTAATATATTTGCTGAACTTTTCCCAACTCAGCTTCCGCTTTTGGCTTATTCAATTTAACCATTTCTTTGCCAGCCTTTTGGCAATTGAGTAATAACTTGCGATTGCAGGAAAATTTCCACTAACACCATAGTATTCAAAATGCCCTCTTAGCTTGGATTTGAATGTTTTCCGCCACTGCCTCGTTGGAAGCAAGTTTCTAATAGCTTTAAACCAAGTATTCAAATCCTTACGATTCGCTCTAAATTTCTTAACACTTGTTTTCCGCCCCAGCTTAAACTGTCTTATCACAATAATGAGTAAAACCTAGTAAATCCAAAGTATTGGCTCTTCGACCTGTATTTGACGCATTGAGCCTCTCGTACCTGCCAAAGCTAATATTCCGACTCTTTTCTGGGTGAAGCTGTAGATCATACTTGTTAAACCTGTTTGAGAGTGCCCGCTCAATTCTGCGTGCATCCTCCTGATACTGCACCAAGCACACAAAATCATCCGCATACCTTACAAGTTTGCAGAATCCTTTGGTATGACTCTTCACCGTATCTTCAAACCATTTATCTAACACATAATGCAAAAATATATTCGCTAACATTGGGCTTAGGATACTTCCTTGGGGTGTACCCTTTTCCGTATCTATTAATACGCTATTATCAACGTAACCTGCTTTTAAAAAACGCTCTATTAGGTGTAGCAAACTAGAATCTTTTACTCGTATCTTTACAAAGCCCATTAGCTTGTCATGTGACACATTATCAAAGAATCCTTTAATATCTGCCTCAACTAGGTGGTTTATCGGTCGTGTCATAATTGCCTTATCGACATCATTAAGCGCCTGATGTGTATTCCTTTCCGGTCTAAAACCATACGAACATCCTAGAAAATCCTGCTCGTATATACGCTGCAGTATCAGCATAACTCCAGTCTCTACAATCTTATTCTCGATTGCTGAGATGCCCAAGGGGCGGCTTTCTCCGTTTCCCTTAGGAATGTATACCCTTCTTGCAGGTAGTGGTTTAAATGACTTATTCTTTAGGCGTATCACCAAGCTCTCAATCTTGTCAGGCAAATGCTTGCCATATTCTTGCCAACTTACTTTATCTATCCCTACCGCCTTGTTTCTATCAAGACCGTGGTAGCAATAGGTGAGAAACTCTGCATCAAGTAAATGAGCTAGGCTCGTAAACTCAAAGGCTCGATTTCCTCGCGCACATTCGGCTATAGAAGATAGCTTCAACAATGTTTTATTCAACTCTGCGTTTGGCATCATTCAAATTATCCTCTTTGTTAAACTGCTAACCCCTTCAAGTGGTCTTAAACCTCAATAGGCATTACCCTATTTACACCTCTACTATGAGCTAGTCCCACTACCTTGCTAAACTTATCTCTAGCTTTTTAGGCTCCAAAATAAGCATTCAGAAATAGCAAGGTTCTCCCAAGTTCCAAAACAATCAGTTCATCTACCCGCTACGGACTCAGACCCCGACACCTCCACGCATACTTGCCTTTACGTATAGCGCAGTACTGATTTCAGGCACATGAAAGCCTTGATCAGGTGTGACGATGATATATTACGGGGCTCAATACCTTCACTTTCGTTGTGGCTGATAGACCGCCCTTACTACAGCTTCATAATGTTCGTTGCCTTGCATTATGTGTAGTTCGGTTCCAGACTGGTGGCTAACCTTTATCTGGGCTGGATTGTCCAGCTTGATTGCCTTAGCTTTGCTTGGCGCACTCATGCAAATAACTCCCACTTTTGATATGATATACAGATTATTTAACACTTTGCTTTTGGACTATGAATTTACCATCTGATTTAATCTCAACGCAAGAGCTTGTCTGTATCGGATCAAAAGACAAGCAATATACACTCGAGCAAGTGAACATTGCGCTAAACTTTATGGTTCATCAGATCATGTTATTGGGCGTTCTGATAGTGAACCCTCTGTCTTTGACTGTTCTGATCATTTTATTTATCAAGATCGAATGATTGAGCGCTTGAATACGTCTTTATTTTGCTTAGACACCCACTATTATCACAACGGTTTACAAAGTGTTATTTTTAAACGCTCGCCTAAATACGAAGATAATATGCTTATTGACACAGAGTTTTTTGGGTTGGAAGGCATTATCACAGTCAGCAATTACTGAACTTGCTATTTTACTTTCAATGAAGTTAAAATCAGTAAAAAGCTGTGCCTTAAGTGAAGTTTCAATCATTTTAACGACTGAATTTGACGCATTAACACCTCGGAATTTTGAGATCTTGTACCTAAGTTCATTAGGATTTAAATCAAAGCAAATTGCCTATTTTTACCATTTAAGTCTTACAGTCTATTGGTAAGCACAAATGTTGCATAACCAATATACTGTCTTCTCCCAGTATTTTTCCCAGTGGATCATAAGTCGATGGCAACATACCATAAAGAAACAGCAAAATGAGTTTGCTTTAATCACAAAATAAGGAGCTTTTTTATGAGTTTTGCTACAGTTCATGGGGTACCTAGCAATTCGAGCGTGAGTATAGAAGAAAATATTGAGGATTTTTGTTACAAATTAAATATCGTTGCTGTTTGCTATAACGATTTGGGAGAACCCATTAAGACCACAGCAAATTTTGATCTAATTAATTTACCATTAAATGAATTTCACAGCTTAATTTCATTTGAAAGTTTATCGCGTTTAATGCGAATCAAGGGTTGAATAATAATCAAAAATAAAGTTTACGAGTTGCCAATCCATAATTTATTGTGTTAA
>NZ_JBXTEF010000093.1:0-37107 GCF_057495195.1 Cysteiniphilum sp.
ATTAACACAATAAATTATGGATTGGCAACTCGTAAACTTTATTTTTGATTATTATTCAACCCTTGATTCGCATTAATGACCGCAATTACTGCGATTGGCATTATTTGGGTACTAACAGCATTTAACATGTTTGGTGCACGTACCGTTGGTTGGTTGCAGTTATTATCAATGATAGGCAAAACAATTCCTTTACTTTTTATCATCTTTGCAGGAATTTGGTATATTCATCCGGAGTATTATTTAGAGTTTAATCGCACCGATAGTTCAAGTTTAAGTGCATTGAGTGCTGCGGCCTCATTGACTCTCTGGGCATTTATTGGTTTAGAGTCTGCGGCAGTAACGGCAAGCAAAGTCAAAAACCCGCAAAAAACGATTCCACTAGCGACATTAACTGGTACTTTGATTGCAGCATTTATTTATATCGCGAGTTCTACAGTGATTATGGGGATGGTGCCTGCCGCGGAGCTTGCAAACTCGAATGCACCATTTGCTCTAGCAGCAACAGAGATTATTGGTCAAGCCGGTGGCGTAGTTATAGCCGTTGCTGCGGTGATTGCTTGTTTGGGTACATTAAATGGGTGGATTATGGTGACAGCTGTTGTCTCTAAGTCGATTGCTGAGACTAATCTATTCCCTAAGATTTTTGCCAAAGAAAACCGCTATGGTGCGCCAAGCTTTAGTCTAATCTTATCTGCTGTGCTAATGACGATACTGTTATTATTAACGATGTCAAAAGCTTTGATTGAGCAATTTGAGTTGATCATTCTGATGGCAGTATTAACGGCATTAGTGCCGTATTTCTATACGACAATATCGAATATCTTGGTGATTAAACAACAAGATAAGGATAGTCCATTCTGGCAAATGTCGATTATTATTGCCGTACTCGCGTGTGCTTATTCATTCTGGACAGTATTAGGTTCAGGGCAGGAAGTTGTTTACTATGGTATGATTTTATTCTTTTTGGGCACACCCATTTATGCAATTGCAGAGTGGGTTAATTTGCAAAGAAAAGATAGCTAAGATTAAATACACTTACCCAAAAGGGAGTCATCGTACCCTGAGCATAAGTCGAAGTGGTGCACTGAGAAACATTCGAAGCGATGCACTGAGCGTAAGTCGAAGTGTGGTAAGCTTGGGAAAATCGCAGCTTAATATCCTGTAAGGGGAGCTGTTAGCGGATGCAACTTATTATGCAGGCATGGTATTCGTTTTTATGCTGCGTGCGGTGACTATTCAGGAGTAGAGAAAGCATCAGGCTTTTCAGAACCTTCGCCAAATAAGAATTTTTCCATTTCAGTCATTAAGAATTTCTTAGATTCAGGCTCTAATAGATTAAGGCGATATTCATTGATTAGAATCGTCTGGTGATCAAGCCATTTGCTCCAAGCTTCTTGCGAGATGGATTTTAAAATACGCTGTCCAAGCTCTCCTGGGATTGGCGCGTATTGCATGGCAGTGCCTTGTTGTTTCAGTTTTTCACAAAAAATATCAGTCATGGTTTATCTCTTTTTCTGTTGGGTTTATATTCTTAATAAGAAACGCAGTTGTTACCGCGAAATGTGGTGTTAACAATTTGTCGTGTTTTGTTGTCAAAAACAATCCATGTTGTACAGGATAATGAATAAGTCTGACCACCCACAATCGTGCCAGGTGTCGAGATCACTGTTGTGTTATTGCCATTTTGCACGGTAGTAATGTTCGTTGGCATTTGTGTGATTGGTGTGCTGACAATTTGGCGATCACTATAGACGTAAGCTGTTTGGTTATTATCAAGCTTTAATGTTTTGTTTGGGTATCCCCACATCTGCACAAAGTTATCAATTGTTTGACCATGCCATTGATCTAAAATCGCACGATACTTTGCTGTGGTCGCACATGCACTCATCACAAGACTTAGCATGATGAAAAGCAATGTCTTAAGTAAAGGAGATGTTTTGTTTAGTCTCATCAAAGGCTCCTATTAGTCATTGATATTATTTTGTTTCTTAAGAAAGCCTAACTTTTTCATATAAATAGTCAATAAGGAAATAGCAGCAGGTGTCACCCCTTGGATGCGTGAAGCCTCACCCAAGCTTGATGGGCGTTGTGTCATAAGCTTTTGACGTACCTCATTAGAAAGCCCTGAAACCTTGCTATAATCGAAATCTTGAGGAATTTGTGCATTTTCAAGGGTTTGATTGGCAAGAATTTCTTCATTTTGACGCTCGATATATCCTGCATATTTGGCAGAGATTTCAATTTGTTCAATGGCTTGGGTGTGGTCGATAAACTCACCAAGCTCTGCGATATCAGCAAGGCTTTGATAGTCGACCTCAGGGCGCTTTAATAAATCAAATAGGCTACTTTCTTTACTCATGGCTTTACCAAGCAATGGTTCTAACTTATCGGCTTTAACACTTTTGGGTGCAACCCACGTAGATTTTAAACGCGAGGTTTCACTTGATATCAATGCTGCCTTAGCAAGATATGCTTCTTTATCTTTCTCATTTAATAGCCCAAGCTCAACTGCTTTGGGGCAAAGTCGCGCATCGGCATTATCTTCTCTTAAAATCAATCGATATTCCGCACGTGAAGTAAACATGCGATAAGGCTCTTGTGTGCCCTTGGTGATTAAGTCGTCAATGAGTACACCAATATATGCTTCATTACGCTTGGGTGACCAAGTCGGTTTATCTTGTGCTTTTAGCGCTGCATTTAATCCGGCAATAAGACCCTGAGCGCCGGCTTCTTCGTAGCCGGTTGTGCCATTGATTTGTCCAGCAAAGAAGAGATTCTCAACGTGCTTGGTTTCCAAGCTTGGATATAAACCACGCGGATCAAAGAAATCATATTCAATAGCATAACCAGGGCGTGTGATATATGCGTTTTCAAAACCTTTGATACTGCGAATAAACTGCAGTTGCACATCAAATGGCAAAGAAGTCGACATGCCATTAGGGTAAAGTTCGATACTATCTAAGCCTTCAGGTTCAACAAAAATTTGATGACGATCTTTATCAGCAAAGCGCACGATTTTATCCTCAATGGATGGGCAATAACGTGGTCCAATACCATCGATCATGCCGCCATACATTGCTGAGCGATCAAGGTTTTTAAGAATAATCTCATGAGTTTTAAGATTGGTGTAGGTGATATGACATGGCACTTGCAGTGGATGTTCATGTGCTTCAGTGAAAAATGAGAAACAAGGAGTTGGATCATCACCAGGCTGGGCACCCATTGCTGTAAAGTTAACTGTGCGTTTATCAATACGTGGTGGGGTACCTGTTTTTAAACGTGCGACATTAAAAGGAAGTGCACGCAGTTTCTGCGCTAAGGCATTAGCCGGTTGGTCACCGGCACGACCGCCTTGATAGTTATTAAAGCCGATGTGAATTTTTCCTGCTAGAAACGTGCCAACGGTTAAAACAACTGTTTTGGCACGAAAGCTTAATCCCATTTGCGTGACAACACCAGTAACACGATCATTTTCGATCAATAGGTCATCAACGCCTTGTTGGAAAATTGATAAGTTTTCTTGGTTCTCTAGCGCATGGCGTACCGCAATTTTGTAAAGTGTGCGATCAGCTTGGGCGCGTGTCGCGCGTACCGCAGGTCCTTTTCTGGCATTAAGTGTGCGAAACTGAATACCTGCTTTATCAATCGCTTTTGCCATAATGCCGCCTAAGGCATCAATCTCTTTAACCAAGTGACCTTTACCAATACCGCCTATAGCAGGGTTACAAGACATCTGTCCTAAAGTGTCGATATTGTGTGTTAAGAGTAAAGTGTTGGCACCCATGCGTGCTGCTGCCGCTGCGGCTTCTGTTCCAGCATGGCCGCCGCCAACAACGATAACGTCAAAGTCTTGAGGATAAAACATCATAATAATAGATCTACTTGTTAATTTATGGTTGTTATAACTAGCTTAGTTTATTTAAAACCGATTAATTAGGCTGCAAAATTTCACTAATTTGACTAATGCGCATCATATAAAAAAAACAAGGGTATGTCCATGAACTTTGAGTTATGACACCTTTACAGGATAAGCTAGTCAAAATTTTATATGAATGTAATCAACATAAAAAAAGAATAGATTATGCGTATAACAATATGAAAGATAGGCTTCCCTTTGATGCAGAAAAATATGAACAATTTCAAGATGAGGAGGTTGAGTATATTGACCAATTTTTATTTCGTTTTTCTAAGTTGCAGGATGTGATGGGGGAAAGGTTATTTCCAACGATACTTAGTCTTTGGCAGAGGATGTTAAGCGCTAGAGGCTAAGGGTGACAATAAAAACGCACTGGCAATGCCGACAAATACAGCTAAGCCAAAGTAATGGATAACAGGTGTCTGGCTGAAAGCCAATAGTCCAAAGGAAAGGATGGTGGTAATTGCTGAGAGTGTGACTGCGAGCATCGTGCTATGCAAGCTTGATTTGGTTTCAGCAAAAAACAATACATAATCAACGGCAATGCCCAGCACTAGAATTAATGCCAGAATGCTAAAGAGTGTTACAGGGACGTTAAATATGCCAAACACGGCAAGGCTTAGTAAGGTTGCCATCGTTGGTGGCACAAAATAGCAAATCGCTTTTTTTAGACTTTTATAACGGAATAATAACAATAAAAATAGCGCCACGAATACGATAACTAGGAGATAACTAATATATTGACGATAGGTTTTAAAAACATGAGAAATCTCATCTGCCTTGTTGATAAAGTTAGCATAAGGAAGCTCAGCGCAAATTATCTTGATATCATTCATATTGAGTTTTTGTGATAACAAAACAATGGAAGCAAACCCTGTATTAGAATGTGTTGAAGTGTTAGCTTTGCCCATCCATAAAAATTGTAAGTTTTGTGAAACGGGTGAGTTTAACCAATCGTTAACAGTCAGTGCTTTAAAAGGGATATTGCGCAAGTTCTTTTCAATGCTTTTGATTTCTTTATTATCAACACCAATTTGGTTTAAAAAGTCACTTAATCGATTTTGTAACAAGTTCTCACGTACAAGGGTGTAGTTCTGTTGTTGATCTTCAATACTTGGTAGATACTGACTAATCGAGATAACCGGTTGCAAGATATTTGGGTTTTGCGCTTTAATTTGATTAATTAACATGTGCTCATGACTGATCACATCTTCAGGTGTGTTACCTGTTACAACAACAAAATCAGTACTAACATCGCTGCCAATAATCGATTTTAACTGCTGTTCATTGGCTTTTAGTACTTTGGGTGTTGCCTCTAAAATGCGAATGTCATCATTGCTATGCAGTTTGGAGATGCCAATGGCGGCAATAATCACAAGAATCATATAGATGATCATGATTTTTTTGATACTTAAGTTTTGCCAGAGCTTAAGATAAAGCGTGGCAATGTGACAAATAAACGAATTAAAGGTACGTTTATGTGGTTTAAGCAGATAAGGAAACAAACAGACCACAGTCAGGTATGACATAAATAAACCGCTAATGGCAAAGGTGGCAAGCTGTCTTAGTCCAGGAAAAGGGGCGATGGCGATAATCAAGTAAGCAATGATAACGTTTAAAAGACCTAGGGTAATGCCAGAGAAGATGCGCTTTAATCCCGCTCTTGATTGCCATAATTTCCCGCCATACAGTCGATCAGCATAGTAGAAAAAGGCATAATCAACTGATATACCAATTAAACTGGCACCAAATACAAGTGTGAATAAAAAGACCTTACCAAATATAAGATAGGTCACAATAAAGGCAAAAACAAAGCCGATAGCACTCGAGAATAATGTCAATAGCAATGGTGATAATGAACGAAAACTAATAAGCATTAAGAGAATAATACCAATCAACGAGCCAACACCAATAATTGAGACGTCATGGCGCGCGCTATCTGTGCCTGCTTTGGCATAAAAAAGCATACCGGTCATTAAAAAAGTGCTTTGTGGATAATTACTGGTAATCGTTTGTTTAATATCACTAAAAAGATGCGTGATATTGTTTTGATTACTTAAGGAAAAACTATCATCTTTTAATGTGGCATTAATCATGCTGTACCAGATGCCATTGTCTTCGGTCATCAGGTGATTTTTATATAAATCAAGCTTATTAGATGGTTTAGGCAAAGCTAAAATAAAGTGCTGAAAAAGAGAAAAAGGATCGTTTTGCAAAAGCTTAGAATTACTAATGCCAATAGGATTATAAATATTAAACAAAGCCTGTTGGCTAATGGCGTCAAAGTTGTGTTGCGTTATCAATGCACGATCTTTATCCGATAATAAGGATAAGCGATAGGGGAAATAAAAGCTTGCCCATGCTTCTTGTTCATTGATGCTTATACCATTAGTTACACTGGAAAAATAATTAGATTGTTGAAGTCTATGACTAAAGACATCCGAAGCTTTCAGTGCTTTATTTTGATTAGGATTGCCAACCAAAATAACGATTTGTTTGCCCATGGTATTGGCAAAATCATCCGCAATCTTTTCCACACTATTAGCATCTTTGGCACCTGGTAATAGTGCCAGCATATTGGTGTTAATGGGTAAACCTTGGAAAAGCAAAAATACAAAGCTTAGAACGCTTAGGGTTGAAAGTATTATCCAAAGATATAAACGCTTTTTGAAACAATTCTTCTGAGAGTGCATGTTGATATAGATTTTAAACTCATGGCAGCATACTGGCAGATAATCTAGAGAAGTACAATTTTTATTTAGGCGTGAGACATTGTTAAGTTAGACTTTTTATCTGTACTGCTGTATCGTTACGTTTTTGGTGTATTTAATGGAGAAAGCAAATGACAAGATCGCTCGGTGGTGCGTTTTTAGTCGTTGGGACAACAATTGGTGCGGGGATGTTATCATTGCCGCTAATTACGGCAGCCTGTGGCTTGTGGGTATCGATAGTATTAATTATTATTTCATGGTCAGTAATGTATTTAACGGCATTAAGGCTTATAAAAGTCTGCGCACATCAGCCATTGGGGGTGAACTTTACTTCATTGATCAAAGAGGAGATGCCCAAGAGCTTACAAGTAGTTTTTACATTGGTTTATTTGCTTTTGCTCTATGCATTAATGGCTGCCTATACCACACAAGGCGCGTCATTGGTGAATTTGGTATCACAAGCACAGGTGCCAACAGTCAGTATTGATGCTGTTGTCTTTATCTTGATTTTTGGGCTTGTTATCTTAAGCACGCGCTTAAGTGATTATGTCAATCGCTCATTTGTGTCAGTTAAACTCATATTTTACGTGTTATGCGTTGTGAGTATGCTGTTTGCCTTAAAATGGGCAAATATGCTTGAGATGCCATTATCTTTCTATGCTTTGGTGTTTGCATGGCCAACACTTTTGCCTTCTTTTGGTTTTCAGAACATCATTCCCGTATTGTATGAATATCAAAAGGGTGACGTTCAAGCAGTCAAGCGTAGTGTATTTATCGGCAGTATTGCTGTATTGATAATTTATATCATCTGGCTTATTGTCTGCTTGGCGATTTTGCCACAACAAGGCGTGCATAGCTATGAGACGATCTTTAAAGATGGCAATACCTTAACCGCATTGATGAGTGAGATAAAACAAGCCACCCAAAGTGCAAGTATCAATACCTTCTTATCAGTGTTTGTGAATATTTCAATTATTACTTCATTTATTTGTATTGGCTTGTCGCTTTATCATTATATTCGAGACACGTTTAGACGATTTAATATTGAGTTAAATAAAATAATTGGTTTTTTATTGACCTTTATTCCACCGTTTATATTTACGGTTTTTTATCCTAAAGGCTTTATCTTAGCATTGCAATACGCTGCTATTTTTGCGGTAGTCATTTTTGTATTTACACCGATTTATTTGGATAAAGAAAATAGAAAAGAAGTCATTAATTTTTACCCTTTGGTGTTAGGTACTTTAGTTATAGTTGCGCAAATATTGAACTTAAGCGGAATATCACAGCCATTCTAACAATACTGAAAACTCTCCATTTTTTTGAATTTTTCCTCGCCCAATAAAACTCAATATGGCTTTTAAGTCTTCTTGGCTTATCTGATGCTGCTCAGTAAAATATAATACTCCTCATTCCTGGTGGACTCATTTTCCCAAATTGAGGGATATATAAGCTGCATGAGCAATCGCGCAAGGGGAGAGATAGCTTATTTATACATTATGCCAATATTGAATCTTTATTTGAAAATATGTAAATACTTTCTACACTTAAGAATAAACAGGAACCGGAGTAAACGGATGTTTTCTTATAAGCTAAAGTAGAGGTACAGGCTATGAAAAAAATAAATTTGACACTCTATATATCATTGATTGGTTTTCTTTGTATGCCAGTATTTTCGCAAGGCGATCAACTAAACGAAGTAAATCAAGTCAGACAAAGTCCAGACACACAAAAACACATTGATAAGTTATCACGTAGCATTGGTTTGGTAAAACAAGCCTATGTTGATGAGTTAAGTGATGAGGAGATTCTTGAAGGAGCGATTGATGGCATGTTACAGTCGTTAGATCCGCACTCAAGATTTTTAGATGATGATGATTTTGAGGATCTGCAAATGTCCGTGCATGGCGAGTTTGCTGGTCTTGGCATGCATGTTAGCGCTGAAAATGAGCGCATCAAGGTCATCTCACCGATTGATGACACACCTGCACAGCGTGCAGGTGTTAAAGCGGGTGATTATATTATTAAAATCAATGATATCAGTGTTGCCGGTTTAACTTTGGATGAAGCGGTGCAAAAGATGCGTGGGCAACCGGGGACTGAAGTGTCAATCACGTTGTTGCGACCTAAAGCGCCTAAGCCGATTAAATTGTCATTAATACGTGAAAATATCAAGCTAGATTCGGTTAAATCTGAAATTGTGGCAGAAGACTATGGTTATTTGAGAATTAGTCAATTTCAAGGTAATACTGCCGAGGAGTTAAAGAAAAATATCGATAAATTGGTTAAGGAGAATGCGCATTTGAAAGGTTATGTGTTGGATTTACGCAATAACCCTGGTGGCCTCTTGGATGCTGCTGTAGCAGTTAGTGATACTTTTTTGCAAGTAACACCTGCAAACCCTAAAAAGATTGTTTTTACCAAATCACGTAATCCATTGGAGTCAATCACAAGTTATGCTGTGAGCAATGATTATATCCATGGCCTACCTATGGTTGTATTGGTGAATATGGGCTCTGCATCAGCATCAGAAATTGTTGCAGGGGCATTACAAGACCACCAAAGGGCGGTGATTGTTGGGGTTAAGACATTTGGCAAAGGCTCTGTACAAACAGTTATTCCTATTTCAGAAACCAATGCCGTGAAGTTGACAACGGCACGATATTACACACCTAATGGGGTTGCTATTCAATCAAGAGGGGTGATTCCTGATGTCATCATTGATGAAGAAGAGATCGATTTATTGGCAGATAATACGAAAGATGATGAAGGTGATAGCGATACGCTAGCGTTAATCTTTGATGAAAGTAGTTTTGAACATGCCATTGTCTCAAATAATGATATTCAAAAGGATAAAGCAACAAAAGAAGCATTGGCAAATTATAAGAAAGACTATAAAAATTCGCAAAGTCTACTGCATAAAGATAAGCAGTTAGCGCAAGCCATTAGTATATTGAAAGTATTAAATGCGATGAATAAAGTGCCGTCAAATAATGCACTAGCGAATGCGTAAAACAAAGAATTTAAATGAATTCAAAAGAATAATGTCTATCAGCCATTCTAAAGTCTAACAACTATCGTTAAACTATCTTCAGTTAATAAGGGCGTATATATACTTGTTATTGAAAATGACTGAAGATAGTAAAAAGAACAATTCAGATAATAGTCACCACGACATCGTGATTGTTGGTGGTGGTGCTGTTGGCATGTTGATGGCATTGAGCTTAGCAAAGCAAGATAAGCAAATCACACTCATTGAAAAGCTTGCCAGTACTGAACTAAGTAAAAGTGACAACAGATCGATCGCTTTGTCGTATAGCTCGGTATGCGTGTTAGAAACCTTAGGTATTTGGCAGAAGATCAAAGACCATGTTGAATATATCAAGCAGGTGCATGTGTCAGACAAAGGGCAATATGCACAGACCAATCTTTATGCCAAAGATGAGGGCTTAGCGTTTTTGGGCATTGTCGTTAAGATGCAGTACTTATTGCCAGCACTGTATCAAGCGCTTATGCGTGAAAATCATATTACACTTTATCAAAACTGTCGGGTGCTTGATTTGTTGGAGCAGAACGAGCGTTTTAATTTAGTGATTGAAAAAGATGATAATGCTTTAGAAATAACCGCAGATTTAATTATTGCTGCTGATGGTGCGCAGTCTAAGTTGCGTGAAAAAGCGGGTATTTCGGCTCATACACATGATTATCAGCAAAGCGCGCTAGTGTTTGATCTTGACCTGCAAAGAGCACATAACAATATCGCATATGAGCGTTTTATTAATAATGGCGTATTAGCACTCTTGCCGGTTGATGATCGACAAATGGCGTGCGTGTGGAGTGTTGATCATGACAAAGTTGATTATTGGAAGGCTCAAACAAAACCAACTATTTTAAAAGAAATACAGCGCCTTGTTGGCTATCGCTTAGGGCGTTTTGTTGATGTGAACGAGCTTAAAAGTTTTCCGTTGTCACTTATTCGCGCACAAACGCTTTATCACAAAAATGTATTATTATTTGGCAATGCCTCGCATTTCTTGCATCCGATTTCAGGTCAAGGGTTAAATCTTAGCATTCGCGATATTGGTATAGTCTATGATTTACTGGCAAGTGATGACGCCGCGTTTACAACACAAGATATTGCCAGGATGTTAGCTAAGTATCAAGAGACTAGAGTATTTGATCATAAACGCACAGCGTTGTTGACACATTCTATGATTAATGTGTTTAGTCAGGATGTGTTACCCATTAAACTTGCCAGAGGCTTTGCCCTTCATTGCTTGGAGCGTGATCAACATTTGAAAAAATCTTTTAGCAAATTAATGATGGGTAAATATAATCACGGTTCAAGCTTAATGCGCTCAAAGCATGGAAAAAGTATCTTATGAAATATGATGTAATGGTTGTCGGTGGCGGCATGGCGGGTTTGTCTTTAAGTTTAGGCTTAGTGCAAAACGGCTTTAAAGTTGCTGTGGTTGAAGTAGGAAACATTGTAAAGTCGTTTGATGAGGCAGCAGCACCAAAACGCGTTAGCGCAATTAATGCCGCCTCCCAAGGCTTATTAAACGAGCTTGGTGTTTGGCGTGACATTGTCAATATGCGAATAAACCCCTATGTTGCCATGGAGGTTTGGGATCAAAATTCAAGTGCGCAATTAAGCCTTAAGGCTGAAGAGTGTTCGCTACAGAGTCTGGGGGCTATTGTTGAGAATGATTTAATCGTTGCGCAATTATATCAAGCACTTAAAAAGTCAGATGTTGCTATTTTTGAGCACTCAAAAATTACAGCGTTGACGTCGCACACGTCGCATACTGCGATAACACTTGATCATGGCAAAGAGCTTGAGGCAGCACTGATTGTTGGTGCTGATGGCGCTAACTCGTTTATTCGCCAGCAATATAACTTTGACTGCAGCGTTAAATCCTATCAACAACATGCCATCGTTGCTAATGTTAAAGCGATAAAGCCGCATCAAGATATTGCTTATCAGCGCTTTTTGAAAAAGGGTGTGTTAGCACTTTTACCGCTTTGCGATCCTTATTTATGTTCTATTGTCTTTTCAATTGCCAGTGATGAGCTTACAAAGTTTAATGCAATGGATGATAAGAGCTTTAATGAATATCTCAGCATGACTGCAGAAGGCAAATTAGGTGATTTGCAATTACAAAGTAAGCGCATGAGCTTTGAGTTGATTGAACGCCATGTTGATAGTTATTACAAGCAGGGTGTGGTGCTGATTGCCGATGCTGCACATACGATTCATCCATTAGCGGGGCAAGGCATTAATTTAGGCTTTGCCGATGTGCGCGCGTTGATAGAGGTATTAACTGAAGCAAAGCATCTGCGACGCAATATTGCCGATGTTAGTACCTTGGCAAAATATGCGCGTAAACGCCAGTTTGATAATCAGTTGATGATTCATACAATGCAAGGGCTAAAACAGCTTTTTTGTAACGATCACCTGCTTATAAAGCCTTTAAGAGCCTTAGGTGTGAATGCGATAAATAACAGTAAGATATTAAAACGATTTTTTATCGAGCAAGCTGCAGGTGGCTAATTAGCTAGAGCTATGCCATATACATGCCGCCATTGACATGTATTGTTTGTCCGGTGATATAGCGCGCACCTTCAGACGCTAAGAAAGTAACTGCATGGGCGATGTCCTCGGGTTGTCCCAAGGTTTGTGCTGGCACCTGTGTGATAATGGCTTGCTTTTGCTCATCGGTTAATTTATCGGTCATGTCTGTTTGGATAAAGCCAGGTGCGACCACATTAACGGTGATGTTGCGTGAGGCGATTTCTTGTGCCAATGACTTAGAAAAACCAATAACACCAGCTTTACTAGCACAGTAGTTTGCTTGCCCTGGGTTACCAGATGTGCCAACCACTGAGCCAATTGTAATGATGCGACCCCAGCGTTTTTTCATCATGTGACGAATTGCTGCTTTAGAAATATTAAACACAGAGTCTAAGTTGGTGTGAATGACACTTAGCCAGTCTTCTTCGCTTAAACGCATCATTAGATTGTCTTTAGTAATACCGGCATTGTTAACGATAATATCTGGATAACCTGTGTTATCTTTCATCCAAGCGAAAGCTGCTTCAATACTTTGCGCTTCAGTCACATTAAGTTTAATGCCGTGACCTTTGCCATAGCTTTGTAATGTTTGAGTGATTTTCTCAGCCCCTGCCTCAGAGGTTGCCGTACCAATGACGGTTGCACCTTTTTCCGCGAAATCTTTAGCAATAGCAGCACCAATGCCACGGCTTGCACCCGTTACAAAAACTACTTTATTCTCAAAATTCATTTTTTATCCTTTTATTTGTATTGGTATATTCAAATATTCTTTTAACATTATTCATCTCTCTATGAGAGTAAATGCCTTTAAGAGAGGCTTCGACTGAGCTCAGCCAACGTCAGTATATTGTCCCTTGAGCGTAAGCCGAAGGGGTCTAAGTAAGTGCCTTTAATAGAGGCTTCGACTAATACTTGCCAATTGTCAATATATCGTCCCCTGAGCGTAAGTCGAAGGGGCTTAAGCAAGCATCTTTAATGTAGCTATAGCTATTATGCTTTAACTTGTTCAAGCAGTTTATCCATCGCTTCAACGCTTGCAGTATCTTGATAGTTAAGCTCTTTAACAATGCGTTTATTTAGGCCTGTTAATACCTTGTTTGCACCGCATTCGATAACGTTAGTAATACCAAGCTCAGCCATCTTCTCAACGGTTTGCGTCCATTTGACAGGAGAGTAAAGCTGTTTAACCAAAGCTGTTTTAATCTCATTGATGTCAGTATGCGATTGAACGTCGTAGTTGTGAATCACTTTAATGGCTGGCACTTTGATGATGATCTTATCTAAAGCCGTGGCAAATTTATCGGCTGCTTCTTTCATTAATGAGCAATGCGATGGCACGCTAACAGGAAGCAGTTGCGCGCGTTTAGCGCCCATTTCTTTGGCGATTTCATTGGCTTTCTCAACGGCTTGTAACTCACCTGAGATTACAACTTGTCCATGTGAATTAAAATTAGCAGGTTCAACAATGCCAACGGATCTTGCTTGATCACAACACTTGATCACTTCTTCATTGCTTAATGCCAGAATAGCACTCATGGCACATGCTTTATCAGTAATCGCTGATTGCATCAGTTGTCCGCGCAAACGCACCAAACGTAGCGCATCAGCAAAATTAATGCTGCCTGCAGCACAAAGTGCCGAATACTCACCAAGGCTGTGTCCTGCAAGTATTTCAGGGGTGATATTGCTGTGATTGTTAAGTACACGCCAAACGGCAATGCTTGCAGCTAATAACGCGGGTTGTGTATATTCTGTTTGGTTAAGCTTATCTTCATTTTCTTGAGTAATTTGCCAAAGATCAAAACCTAAAGCATCATTGGCTTCAGCAAAGGTTTGTTTAACTTCATTAAAACGTGCGTAATAATCACCTAACATCCCAAGTTTTTGTGAGCCTTGTCCTGGGAAAACTATGGCTGTTGTTGTCATATCAATATTCCTAGTTTCTTAATACTGTAATCATCACTAATTATTTGTGGTTATAAATAGCAGCAAATAATTAGTTATGGGGCTATTAAAGCTAGCACTATCCTAGTGAATTTTGCGCCAATCTTCAAAAGGTTTGTTATTGATTAAGATAAATTATCACAGAGATTAAAGAATTGGATAAAGGAAAGTATAGAATCTATGCTTTAAGCTTAGTAACAAGCACATCCTGTTTGGCGTGGTGAAGTACCGCATTGGCAGTTGATCCTAGGAAAAAGCGGCCAAAGGCGCCACGCTGATGGCTACCAATGACAATAAGTCCATAGCCGTGTGAGTTAGCCGTTTCCGTAATCTCATCTGCGGCACTACCTGCTTGGAGATAACGTTGACCTTTGAATTGGTATTCGTTTGACCAATCATTAAGTTTTTGCTGCATATCCTCGGTAAGTTGGGATTGTACTTCTGGCACGATGCCATAAATGCCAGTAACAACGGTTGGATCACCTTGAACACAAATTGTTGAAACCGATGAGTCAAAAGTCTGTGCAATCTCTTTTGCAAGGCTAGCAACTTGGGCGCTATCATCCTCAAGATCGGTAGCCAGTAGAATCTTGCCATAATTCATCACTTGATTTGGATTGTTCTCACGGATACGTACAGTTAAAACATCACATTTAGCTTTATGCAAGACACTGTTGGCTGTAGAACCTAGCAGCAGGTTTAAACCATGACGTGCGTGCGAGCCGATAATAATCAGATCACAGTCATGTTCTTCAGCATAATGTGTGATTTCATAATTTGGATTGCCTTGAGCAATATGAAATTCGGCATTAATGCCATCGAATTGTGGCTTAATCTCTTGTAATTTTTGTTTGGCATTTTCTTGTAAGCTTTTTTGGAAATCCATTGCCGCAGGTACAAATTCAGCAGCATTATCAATAACGGTCATGACATCAAGCTTAAGCTTTAGCTTGTGTGCAATGGCTTTAGCTGATGCGATAACGTGTTCTGTGTCTTCATAAATATTAACGGCAACAAGTGCTTTTTTGTATGTCATGGTGAGCTCCCTTATAAATGTTAACCATGGGTAAATGTGTTCCATAAACATTAGTTTATACCCATCACAAACCATTTTACAGATTTTTTTGCTTTGTATTTTGCGTGTTTTTGGCGAACTGTTAGCACGTTTATTGCTATTTGTTTTTTTGATAAGGCTATAAGTTTATATGATTTTTGTTTATAAATAGTACAGGTTAGAATGGCTGTAGTGAAAATGATCAATGAGAGTAAATAATGAAAACAATAATGGCTTTAGTGATTGCAATGGTAGGTATCGCTGGCGTTTTGGCTTTAACATCACTTAAAACTGAGGCGCTTTTGCAACAAAAATACATTGAACGCGTCGTTTTCCAGAGCGATTTTGTATAAACTCCCCAATGTGCAAACAGCAAAAGATCTCACAAAATTATTGAACGCAAAATAATCATCTGTATAATGCCTTATGCAATCATATCATTGATTAATTGACGTTACGCATTTTAGAAAAATCTATGATTTTATAAACACCCTGTCAGCCTGCGGCTGCCACCCTTTGCAAGAGGGGTGCTTAAGCTTGCGAGGCGGGTGTTGAAATAGAAAAAGTGCGTAACTTTGGTGATTCAATCAATAGAATAAAACGACATAGAGTATATAGATGCAAGATACGGCAATTGAGAAAGTAGTAACAAAAATAAACCTAATGAATTTCTGTCAAAAAGACTTACAAGTGTATTTTGCAAGTATTGACGAGAAACCATTTCGAGCCAAACAAGTATTTAAGTGGATTCATCAAAAGGGTATCACATCTTTTGATGATATGAGTGATTTAAGTAAAGCCTTGCGTCAGAAGCTGATGGATGTGGCTGAAGTGGTTGCTCCTAAAGTGGTATTAGATAAGCCCTCAAATGATGGTACGCATAAGTGGCTCATTGATGTTGGTGGTAATTTAGTTGAAACCGTTTATATTCCTGAAGGTTCGCGTGGTACATTGTGTGTTTCCTCACAAGTAGGTTGTACGTTGAACTGTAGTTTTTGCTCGACAGGCAAGCAAGGCTTCAATCGCAATTTAACTGTAGCTGAAATTATTGGTCAAGTGTGGACAGCAGTGCGTGCATTATCAAAGCAACAAGGCGAGCATGATCGACACGTGACTAATGTGGTGATGATGGGTATGGGTGAGCCATTGATGAACTTTGATGCCGTGGTCAGTGCGATGGATATTATGATGGATGATTTGGCTTATGGCTTGTCAAAGCGTCGTGTAACACTAAGCACATCGGGTGTTGTACCGCGCATTTATGATCTGCTTGAGCAGTCAGATGTCTCATTAGCCGTATCACTACACGCGCCTAATGATGCACTTCGTAATGAGCTAGTTCCGATTAATAAGAAATATAATATTGATGAGCTGATGGCAGCATGTAAGCTTTATGCGCAACGTGGGCCGCATAAGGAAATCACTTTTGAGTATACTTTAATGGAGCATGTTAATGATGAGCTTGAGCATGTAAAAGAGCTAGTAACACTATTGAAGTCAAAACAGGTTCCGGCTAAGATCAACCTTATACCATTTAACCCATACCCTGGCACGCCCTATAAGAAGCCTAGCAACAATCGAACACATCGCTTTCAGCAATATTTAACGGAAGCAGGTTTCGTGGCAACGATTAGGAAAACCAGAGGTGATGATATTGACGCGGCATGCGGTCAACTTGCAGGTAAAGTGCAGGATAAAACCAAGCGTCAGGCGCGATATCAACGTAGCTTAAGTGAGGCATAATGCTAAAAATAAGGAATCCATTGGTCAAGGCAGGACTTTTTATATCAATTATAATGATAGCTGGATGTGCAAGTAATTCTAAGCAGTTACCAGATATCCCCGAAGCACCGACTGTTGATTATGCTAAAGCGGCAAAGATTAATGCTGAATTAGCCGTGGTTTATGCGCAGCGTGAGATGTTAGATCGCGCCAAAGAGAAGCTCTTAAAAGCCAAGTCACAAGATGCTAATGTGCCCACGATCTATTATGCTGAAGGCTTATATTATCAGAATCTAGGCATGCCAGATCTTGCCGAGCGCTCTTATGAAAAAGCATTACGCATGGCACCAAATGATTTCCAAGCCTATAATTTTTATGCGCAATTTTTATGTATGGATAAGCATAAATATCAACAAGCCAACAATTTGTTTCAACGCTCAATTGTGCTGCCAAAAAATATCAATTTAGCTGAGACTTTTACCCTTTATGGGCGTTGTTTGTTAGAACAAGGTAATAGTAAACAAGCCAAACACTATTTTGAGAAAGCGATAGATCAAGGTGCTGGGAGTACTTTGTCTTACTGGGAGCTTGCGCAACTTGAGTATCACGAAAGAGACTATAAAGATGCACTTAGCATGGTCAATCGATATATTGAATTAGCAGGTAAGACACAAGAGAGTATCAAGCTTAAGATGGATATATTACAAGCCTTAGGCAATTACAATGAAGCAGCAACCTTGCGCTTGCAGCTGAGCTCTAAATTGTACGAGTAAGGTATCTAGATGATCCTATCGATGACCAAGCGATTGTTTAGAAGCAATCGCAGGCTGTGTGTTTATCACAATGAGATTGATCATAAACGTAAAACGTTGCTATTTTTGCATGGTATTACCGGAAGTGCGATTAACTGGCAGGCGCAATTTAGAAAATTTTCATCTGAATATAATATCGTAGCTTATGACTTATATGGTCATGGGCAAAGTGGCTATCCTAAAAAAGTCATTGAATGTTCAATGGTGCAAAGTGTGCTTGATGCACAAAGTGTGATTGAATATTTCAAACTTGAAAACATCACGGTTATTGCTTATGGCTATAGCGCATTGATTAGCTTGCTATTATGTGAGAAATATCCGAAATTGATTCAAAAACAATTATTGATCAATCCAATGCCTTATGAGCAATTATCGGATGTGCCGTGGTATTTACAATGGCCATTTTCATGGGGTTATCGTTTTTTTCGTTTAAATGAAGCACAAGTGGAATCGCAAGGCAATAACAGTGCTAGTTTGCCACGACTGTGGGTGATTAGAGCGTATTACCAAGCATTATTAAGCTTGCCTGCTTTGGATATACATCCAGGTAAGTTACGAATTAAAACGATGGTGTTGCGTTCGGTGAAATATCTGCCAGCTAAGCGTGAGAGAGTTGATAACTTCTACAAGGTGTTTTATCGCGCACGTGTTAAACCGCTTGAAAGTATTTCACCTTTTCCAATGCGTCAATCGAAAACACGGGTTAATCACTTCTTGGGGCAGACGATTGATGAGTTAAACATTCATGCCTTTCGTAATCTGGTTTTTGAGGGCGCAGGTGTCAGAGGGATTGCTTATAGTGGTGCGATTACGGCCCTTGAATCATTGGGCGTTTTAAAAAATATTCATCGCTTTGCCGGCACTTCAGCTGGTGCGATTTATGCGATTTTGTTGGCAGTTGGCTTTAATGCCAAAGATGTCGAGGAGATTGTAAGTAAGCTTGATTATCGGTTGTTTATGGATGCTAGTCGCAACTTTATCAGTAATTCCACACGTTTGATTACTGATTTTGGCTGGTATAAGGGTGACTTCTTCATCAGTCATATGGCTGAGCTTATTGAACGCAAACTCGGTGAGGGATTTATTGATTTTGCGACACTTAAACAACTAACAGGTAATGATTTATATATTATTGGTACTAACCTCACCAAGGAGTGTGCTGAAGTTTATAGTGCTGAGACAACGCCAACGATGCAAGTGGTCGAAGCACTTAGAATCTCAACCTGTATTCCGATGCTCTTTCGCGCGGTTAAACGTAAAGATGGCAAAGAAGAAAATATTCTGGTTGATGGAGGGTTGATTTGGAATTGTCCGCTAGAGTTATTTGATGATAAAAAGTATATGCACAATGCGCTCAATGCTTTGTATGATGGTGCGTCAAATGATGAGGTCTTTAATACCGAAACCTTGGGCTTTCGCTTAGATCCTAAAAAAGATCCATTAAAGCAAATGCGCACAGGTTCACAAGGGTTTCATAAGATAGGGCATATTTTTGAATTTACCCGAGAGTTTATGAAGTTTTATTCATTAGCTTCACTTAAGCGACATTTAGAGCCAAGCAATTGGAATCGAGTGGTTTTCGTTGATACCTTGGGTATTATGGGCACGGATTTTGAGATCAGCCAAGAGGAAATTTACCAATTGATTGAACAAGGAAAAACAGGGGTATATGAACACTTTTCTTGGCGAATGAGTGAAAATGGGGTAAAGTTCCCGCAGTAATTGAATTTATTCTACGAAGTACATAAAAATGCGTAATCGAAATAGTCAAAATAATCGAAACCCTAAATCAAATAACAATCATAAAGACAAGCTGCAGAAACTCTTGGCCTTAGCAGGTCTTGGCTCAAGACGCAAGATGGAAGAGAAAATTATAGCCGGACGCGTGAGTGTGAATGGTAAGGTGGCACAAATCGGCGGTCGTGCATCACTTGATGATAAGATCATTGTCGATGGCAAACCATTGCGTAACCAAGCGGTTGTCTTATCGCGTCCTCGAGTCATCATCTACAATAAGCCTGATGGTGAGATTTGCACAAAGAGTGATCCTGAAGGGCGCAAAACAGTATTTGATGCCTTGCCAAGGTTAAAGATTGGGCGCTGGATTATGGTTGGACGCTTAGATATTAACACCACGGGGTTATTGTTATTTACCACTGATGGTGAGCTTGCTAATCGCTTAATGCATCCATCATATGAAGTCGAGCGTGAGTATGCCGTGCGCTTATTCGGTGATATTGAAGATAGTGTCATTGAGCAGCTTAAAATGGGTATTATGCTTGATGATGGTGAAGCGAAGTTTAGTAGTGTGCGTTTTGTAGGTGGAGAGGGCATGAATAAATGGTATCACGTCACTTTATCAGAGGGGCGAAATCGCGAAGTAAGACGGATGTTTGAAGCTGTGGGCGTGCAAGTAAGTCGCCTAACACGTGTACGTTATGGCAATACCACTTTACCAAGATATTTAAGTGCTGGTAAATCAGAGGAATTAAGTCCACAGGATGTTAATATGATACGTCAAAGTGTTAAGATGAAACGTTTTTATTTTCCTAAGAGTCTATTGGATAAATTAGATCGTAAGCGTTAATAATGAATCAAACAACCCTGCCAGAATTAAATTCAGATGAGCATTTGCGTGTGGCAGAAATGTGTGCTCATATTGCCAATGTCATTGCTAACAATAAATCTCCCATTAGTTTTAAGCGCTTTATGCAAGAGGCATTATATGCGCCAAATTTAGGGTATTACACGGCGAATAAACCAAAGCTTGGTGAATCAGGTGACTTTATGACAGCACCGATGAGCTCAAGCCTTTTTGGTCAAACCTTTGCCTTGCAATTTGCGGGTATCCTGCCAAAACTGGGTGACAATCCTGTCATTATTGAGTTTGGTGCAGGTACGGGAAAGTTTGCTTTGGATTGTTTGCAAAAGCTTCAATCACTTAATGCTTTGCCTCATGCCTATTATATTATTGAGCTAAGTCCTGATTTAAAAACTGAGCAACAGCGTTTATTAAAGTCAGTAGGGGATTATTATCAACATATTCATTGGTTGGATAAATTGCCGACAGAAAAGCTTAATGCGATTGTCTTTGCTAATGAAGTGATTGATGCCATGCCGGTTGAATTGATTACTATTAAGGGAAAAGTACCCAAACGCATGATGGTCGATCATCAACAAGATCAATTTATTTGGTGTGATCAAGAGATTACGGATCCGTTATTAGCAGCAGCGATTAATCGCTTACCATTACAAAGATTACTATCCATTGAGGATTATCAAACTGAGATTAACCTATGGATTGAGCCATGGTTAACATCAATTCATAGTGTGTTAAACCGTGGTGTGGTTTTTATCTGTGATTATGGTTATCAGCGTGATTTGTATTACAGCAGTGCGCGCAGTAAAGGCACATTGCAATGTTATTTCAAGCATCATGTGCATGATAATCCATTGATTTATACAGGTGTACAAGATATCACGGCACATGTTGATTTTACAGCTGTTGCTGAATATGCTGAAAATCTTGGCTTTGTGCTTGATGGTTTTGCCACACAAGGCAGGTTTTTAAGCCAAGCAGGAATTATGTGTGCTTATGAAAAGCAGCAAACAGATTTAAATGAAAAAGAGAAATTACGATTAAATCAAGAATTGAAATTACTGACACTGAGTACTGAGTTAGCTGAGAATTTTAAAGTCATGGCGTTATCTGTTGACTATGATGATGTGATTGAAGCATTTGATGATATTGATGTAAGTTATTTATTGTAAAAGATGTAAAAGTTAAAGGAGTTGTAAATTGTTTAAAGAAAATGCATTAACACCTGAGCATATTTTTAGAGCGTATGATATTCGTGGGACTTATCCTGAAGATCTAAATGAGAACGTTGTGTTTAATATCGGTGTAGCATTCGCGCAACAAGCGCGTCTACACGGTGAACAAAAGGTCTTTATCGCGCGTGATGGTCGTTTATCAGGTCCAACCTTGTTAAAGTCATTAGCGGACGGTTTGCAAGCCGGAGGCTGTGATGTGATTGATGTCGGCGCGGTACCGACACCTGTACTTTACTTTGCTGCAAAAACACAAGGCAATGGTACTGGGATTATGCTGACAGGGAGTCATAATCCCGCGAATTACAATGGTCTTAAAATGATGATTGGCGGGCACACCTTAGCACAAGATGATATTCAAGTATTAAAGCAAATCATTATAAAGGGTGAAGCAAAAGAATATAAAGTCGGTGCTTATCAATCACTTGCGATTGATAATAAGTACATTGATTATATTGCCAAACAAGAAAAGCTTGCTAAACCGCTAAAAATTGTGATTGATGCAGGTAATGGCATCACAGGTGAAATTGCCCCTAAATTGTTTAGAAAGCTAGGATGTGAAGTTATTGAGCTATTTTGTGAGATTGATGGCACATTCCCAAATCATCATCCTGACCCAAGTAAACCTGCTAATTTAAAAGATCTTATCGCTGCGGTTAAAACACACAATGCTGATGTTGGTTTGGCCTTTGATGGTGATGGTGATCGCTTAGGTGTGATCACACCTAAGGGTGAGAATATCTTCCCAGATCGTCAGTTGATGCTTTATGCCGAAGATGTATTAAAAGTCCATCCTCAAGCGACCATCTTATTTGATGTTAAATGCACTAAGAATCTTGCTGAATTTGTTGAAAATCTTGGTGGTAAACCGATTATGTCACAAACAGGACATGCGCTGATTAAAAAGAAAATCAAAGAAACGGGTGCCGAGCTTGCCGGTGAAATGAGTGGGCATACGTTCTTTAATGATCGCTGGCTTGGTTTTGATGATGGGTTATACACAGGTGTTAGATTATTAGATATTTTGGCAAATAGTGATGCGTCTCTAGATCAAATATTTGCACGTATTCCACAAAGTATCAATACCCCTGAGATCAATATTGAAGTCACCGAAGAACAAAAATTTGCGGTGGTCGATAGCTTAGTGAAGCAGGCAGATACAAAGTTCAATAATGCAAAAGTCATTACCATTGATGGTGTGCGTGTTGAGTTTAAAGATGGCTGGGGCTTGGTTCGCGCATCAAACACCACGCCATGCTTAGTCTTGCGTTTTGAAGCCGATAGCGAAGAAGCGCTAGCGCGGATTAAAGATGATTTTAGCCAGTGGGTTGAGTCGGTTATAAGTACGTGTGTAGTTTAGAAGACTCATTTTCATAAAATACAACTTGTTTTCCTTTATCAACAGTAAAGGTTTTTTCTTCTCCGGCATAAATCACTTCACTGCCAAGGGCTTTACATCCTTTGATTTGGGTAGATGTACTAAGCTTATCATCAGTTTTTGCCTTAGCCTGTTTATCTTGATTATTCTGAGGCAATAGACCATATGTTTTAAAGCTCTTGTCACACGCGTATATATTGCGTAAGACACTATAACTATTACCTGTATTTTTCACTGTAAGCAGGCCATCTTTATATTGATAATCAAGTGCTTTTTTAATGTCTTTAGGCTGATTAAACAGCTGTACTTTATAAGAAACAACAACCTGCACACCGCTGACAGTATCTTTTTCATCAGCGCCAGTAAAGCCTTTCAGATCATTAACCACTGGATTAATGGTAATGGCATAAGCTTCCTCTGCGTTCACGTTTTTGTTTAATAAATTAGCGCGTACAATACGAGTTTGCTTAGGCGGAATGACCAATTTGGGTGGTGAAACAATCATGCCAAATTTCTTCGGATCTGTTAAACCATCAAAGCGCGTAAATTTCCCCATTTTTGTGTCAAACTTCTCAGCGATAACATCAATGTAAGCTGGTTTATCGCCTTCATTTTTTACCTTGATATCAGTATAGTTTTTTGTGTTTGTTGAGTTTTGCTTAAGCACAAGTGGTGTTACTGAAATCCCTGCCATGGCGAATTGCAGTGGTAGTAAGCCAAATAAACCAAGTGCAAAAATTTGTTTTAACATAAATGTCTCCTTTGATTATCTTATCTTTAAATCTATTAAATTGCTTGCAGTGACCAATTAATGTTGAGGTTAAAATGTCCCTCGATCGTATCATTTGCCGAAACATTGAGCATAATGCGGTTAAGCTTAGCAAGTGTCTTACCATCAAATATCATCTGGCAACTACCAGATGATTGTGTACTATTGAAGATAATTCCCTGAAGCGCACCATTGTATTGACATAGACCTGAGTTAATCACGCTTATTGGGGCGATACTATTGCTTTGGCTATCTTCAAAGCCAATTAGCGAGACCACCGCACCTGTTTGCGTGTTTTGTAAAGTCCCCAAGCCAAGACCGTAAACCATTTTTCCATCTTGTGTGATTGAGGTGAATTGGTTCGGTGGTTGTGGTGTGATGCTTAGGCGGTAGTTTTTATCTTCAAAAATGTTGGCAGTATGTGCGGTTAAACTGACTTGATCATAATAGCCACTATTAAAATTAATGGTGGCATTGGGCATATCAATAACCAGTTGTGCTTCACCTAAGCCGTGGGCATGCCCAACGCTTGAGAGTGCTAGATAACTGCTACTGACGATACAGAGCAATTTATAATGTTTTTTTGATCGTAACATATAATACTCCTGTGTATTGATCTTGTGTCATTTTGGCGGCTTTGAAGGTAAGCTCCATACGCTTTAACTCTTCAACAAGCGCTTGACCACTAAATTCAAGTTCACAATTTACCGGTTGACCGCTCGCAAAAAATGACAACTTGTTATCAACAATGGCACAGTGTGAATTATTTCTGCCATTGAGTAAGGTGAGGCGATTGTTTTGGGCATTTAAAAAGGCAATATGGCTTATGCCAACCTCGGCAACACCTTGATCGACTTTTCCTAATGGAATGACGATGCTATTATCTTCTTTCAACGGTAGAAAAGTGCTATTAAAGGCGTTGACTACCAAATCATAGCGATCATTTGGGTTATAGCGATTATGTTGGTTAAACATGACATCACTGGTGTAAACGCTTTCACTATTGGAATAAATGCTTCCAGTAATCGGGCTAAGTGTAAAGTCTAGTCGTGAGGGGATGTAATAATTCAACCCTGTTGTTACAACATGACTAAATCCCATGACATAGCTCAACATGATCGTGATGATGGTTGCTGTAATCCTCATCAAAGTGCCTTCTTTTACTGATAATGGCTATAGCATAATCGATACTTAGGTTAAAAAGAAACCAATTGATATTTAAAGACTTAATGACCTTATAAAATAGATTAATGTTTTTTATGCTGATTTTATTTTGATCACTTTATATGATGTGCTCATATCGAATCACACAATAAAATGGATAGGAAATGGTATTTCAGCACAGAAAAAGTTTTATATATCTACTGGCTTTGTTGCAAGGTGGGTTTGCTTTTGCTGAAATTCGTGCAATTGAGGATGAAAGTATTCCTAAAGGGTTTGAAAATTATCAGGCAATATCAACGATGAACGTTCCGGTCTATATCAATGGACGTATCGTTGCAACAACGATGGTTAAATTTGATGATGGTACGATTGAAATACTTAATCCCGAGAGTGTGATTAATAGAGTGCCTACCTTAGCGGATGCGAATAAACAGAAAGTACTGGAAGCATTATCACAAAAACTACCTAATCATAGTGAGAGACTGTGTAAGTTAGATGCACCTAAAAGTTTAGGCTATGGCAATATTTGCAAAGCGTTAACACCAGAGGTGGCAGGTGTTATATTCAATCCAAGTAATCTTAATTTATATGTTTTTATTAATCCTAAGTTTCTAGAAAGTACCAATGGACCCATTAATCCAATGTTGGGGTCTTCGACTTCAAGCTTTTCGTATTTTAATAATTCGTCTTTACTGTATTCAACGACGGATTTTAATGACAGTAGTCTTAATCTCAATACCAATCAGTATTTTAATTATGGTAATACCAGTCTTTTAGTAACACCTGCCATTGAGCAGACATTCTCGCAGCATGGTGATAGCGATCCAACGCTCAGTATTAATAACTTAACCTTGCGCTACTATTGGAATCCAGCGCTGATTTCAGCAGGTACGACAATGACGGCAGGGGATAATATTCTTGCTCAGCAAAATATCATTGGTATGAGTATGCGCAACAACAATGAAGTATATAGCTATAGCACGAGTAACTCAGGTACGCCAGTTGAGGTACTGTTAACAACCAACTCGCAAGTACGTGTTTATAAAGATAATCAATTGATTTATGCTCAGCAGTTACCAGCAGGAAAACAGCAGCTTGATACATACAGCTTTCCAGATGGTTCATATAACATCACAATTGAAGTTATTGATCAGTTTAATAAAAAAACAGTATCACAAGAATTTTTTACAAAGTTTTCATTGATTCCTGAAGTAGATAAGCCAAATTATCAATTTGCATTAGGTTATTTGCAAAAGACGATCAATAGCAATGATGAGCATCTTTATTATCCGCAAAGCTATACGGATGAACCAATATTTAATGCCAAATGGACTCAGAGTTTAAATAATCGCTTAGCATTAACAGGAAATATGTTATCTAATTTCGAGGATATTTATGCGACATTTGGTTTAGATAGTTTATTTGGTGGTAACTTAAGGTTGTCATGGTACAACACCGTGTCAAACACCAACAAGTATGCCTCATCGATTACCGGTACGTGGAATTTTGGTAACATTAGTTGGTATAGCAATATTCTAGGCGTTATTGACAATAATGACTCATTAATGCCTAAGCAGCAGCTTTTTAATCCTTTACCAAGTGGGCAGCAGTTACAATTGCAAAATAACTTAAGCTTTTCATGGTTAGGTATCAGTACATCACTATCACACAGTTGGAATACCATCACACACCAGAATCGCTATGGTATAAGCCTTTCTCGCAATTTATTTAGCACGTCAGGCTTAAGTGCGGATATGACGTTCTCAGCAGTTAAGACTGATCAGGATCATTTGATTCAGGCAGGTATTCGCTTTTACTTTACACAAGGTCGTTGGAATGTCAGTGCCAGCTCTGATTATATGGATGATGGTCAAACACAAGGTAAATTTAATCAATCAGCGTCAGTTTACTACTCTCATTATAGTAGTCCAAACGCCTATTTAAGTAGTAGTGCCAAACTTAACTATAGTGAAGATAATAGTAGCGGCTTTATTGCAGCTAATGGTGCCAATAAATTAGCACAATACAACGTGCAGAGTAATATCACCAAAGACACCACTCAGGTCTCTGCCATGGTTAATTCAAGTATGGCGTATGCTCAAAATGATTACGCCTTTGGCTATGATGGTGCTTATAACTCAGGCGTAGTGGCATCGGTTTATGCTGAGGGTAAGGCGGTTGAATATGACATTTATGATAATGATCTTAAAATTGGTCAAGGGCAAGGTACAGGTAACTTATTCTTAATGCCAAGTTATAAAAATCATAATTTAACCATTGTGCCTAAATCTTCAGAAAGTTATCAATATAATCAATTGGCGAAAAAGCTTGTTTTATACCCTGGTAATATTCAAAAAGTTCAATGGCATCTAGCGCGTGTTGTACCATTTATGTCGCATATTGTGATTGATCATGATGGCAAACTTAAGCCTTTAGCTCATGCCATATTAAAGCAGAATGATGAAATTGTTGGTGTTACCAATGATGATGGCTTTATTCAAGCAGATATTTTATCAACAAGCACTGAGCTTGCTTTTGAAAAAGGTGATCAAACATGTCATATCCAACTGCCCACTATAAGCAAGGATGATTTATATATTTGGCAATCGCAGATTGAGTGTAGGTGATTATTTTTGTTTCTGCTTTTTACGTTTTCGTTCCATTTTAAATGCAATGTATGCACCCACGACAACACAGGTTGATATAATCGCAATCATCAATGTAGCCAGTGCATTAATCTCAGGTGTTGGTCCATTTTTAACGGTTGAGTAAATATACATTGGTAAAGTAGGGTCACTGCTACCGGCGACAAATTCAGTAATGACCAAATCATCAATCGATAGCGTAAATGCCAATAGAAATGAAGCAATCAATGATGGAATGATCTGTGGTAAGGTAATCTGAAAGAAAATCTTAGCAGGCTTGGCACCTAAGTCCATTGCCGCTTCCTCAATAGAGCGGTCAGCACTGGCAATACGCGCTTGCATGACAATCGTCACATAGGCAGTACAAAAGGTAATGTGTGCTATGATAATCGTCATCATGCCGCGACCATGTGGCCAACCGATGAGATTCTGTAATGAGGTAAACATTAATAACAGTGAGACCCCAAGCACAATATCAGGTAATACAAGTGGTGTAATGACCATACCATAAAGGAAGTTCTTACTTCTGAAGTAATTAAAGCGTGTCATGATATAAGCAACCATGGTGCCAAGTACTGTTGCACAAAGTGAGGCAATAAGGGCGACTTGTAAGCTGATTAAAGCAGCACTGATAATATCACTATCTTGAAAAAGCTCCCTATACCAATCGAGCGTAAACCCACCCCATAAGTTAATGATTTGAGAGCTGCTAAATGAGAAAAGAATAAGAATGACTAAAGGGATGTATAGGAATATCAAGCCTAGAATGAGCATTACTTTACTGTATGAAAAAAAAGAAGAAATACGCATTATAGACTCCCTGATGCTTTTGCCTGACGTTGTTGGATCTTTTGCATCCAAATCACAGGAATAACCAAAATAATCAATAAGATAACTGACATTGCTGCCGACATTCCCCAGTTATTGGCAGTAAAGAACTGCTCCCAAATCACACTACCGATCATGACACTATTTAGTCCGCCCATGATTTGCGGTACGACGACTTCACCAACGGCGGGGATAAATACCAATAAGCTTCCTGCAATAAGCCCTGGCATAGACAGTGGC
The DNA here is from genome assembly GCF_057495195.1 of Cysteiniphilum sp. Classification (NCBI taxonomy): domain Bacteria; kingdom Pseudomonadati; phylum Pseudomonadota; class Gammaproteobacteria; order Thiotrichales; family Fastidiosibacteraceae; genus Cysteiniphilum; species Cysteiniphilum sp. The sequence goes on from NZ_JBXTEF010000093.1 coordinate 28,590, forward strand.
AAGGTCACTTTAAAAAACGTCTTAATTGGAGTGGCACCTAAATCAGCAGCAGCATCATTTAAAATAGGGTCAAGTTTAATTAATGTGGCATACAGGGGTAATACCAAAAAGGGTAGATAGCAATAGACCATGCCTAAATACATCGAGAAGTTATTATATAGCAATGCCATGCTTGGCAATCCTAACTTCATCAAAAAGACATTGAGTTGATGATTGCCTAATAATGTCACCCACGCGTAAGTTCGCAATAAAAATGACGTCCAGTAGGGGATAATAATCATGATCAGAAAAATCAGCTGAACATTTTTACGTTTGATGCGCGATAGTGCTAAAGCCATCGGATAGCCGATGAGAATACATAGGATCGTTGTGAAAAAGGCAACACTAACTGAGTCAAATAGGGCAATGAATACCAAGTTAGAACTTAGCGTTTGCATATAGTTGCTTAGATGTAAAATGATATGCAAGGTATGATCAGTGTATTGCAAAATGGCGGTAAAAGGTGGGGTGCCATTGGCAGGTAGGGTGAAGCTTATGGTTAAAACAAATAAAAATGGAATAAGTAGAAAGACCATAAACCATAGCATTGGCACCAAAATAACAAAGCGATTTTGCCACTTATGTACAAAATGAGGGTCAAGGTTATTAAGCCATTTCATGAGTACAACACCATGATACTCTCAGGTTCCCACGTCAGATAAACAGTATCTTCCCAAGTGGGGTGATCAGCGTTACGCTCAACGTTAAAGTCTGTTGCTGTGATACGTTTGCCTGTTGCACTTTCAACATGATAAGTTGATAAACCACCCATATAAGCAATGTCTTTCACTTTGCCAACGATTGTGTTGACCGGTTGACTTGGGTTGTAATCTTCAGGTGGTGTTTTCGATATAGATATTTTCTCAGGTCGGAGTCCAACCCAGATTTGTTGAGCCTCAACACCATCAATGCGGCGATCAAGTTTAAATGAGCACTTAGTTTCATCAGAATCAATAACACTTGAGTCATCATTGATTTCACTAATCGCACCTTCAAAAACGGCACTTTTACCTATAAAGTTAGCAACAAAGCGTGTTTTCGGGAATTCATAAACTTCTTGTGGAGGACTTACTTGCTCAAGCCAACCTTCGGACATAATGCCAATGCGTGATGCCATCGTCATTGCTTCTTCTTGATCATGTGTCACCATGATAAAGGTACTACCAGTTTGCTCTTGAATATCCACTAATTCAAACTTCATTTGATCGCGTAAATTCTTATCCAATGCTGATAATGGCTCATCTAGCAAAATAAGCTTGGGACGCTTTGCCAAGCAACGTGCTAATGCCGCACGTTGACGTTGACCACCCGATAGTTGATGGGGTTTACGTTTTGCTAAATGCTCCATCTTAATAATCTTAAGTGCCGATGCTGTGCGCTTAATAATCTCATCTTTGGGCAGTTTATCTTGTTTCAAACCAAACATGATATTCTGCTCAATGGTCATGTGTGGAAACAAGGCATAAGATTGAAACATCATATTAATCGGGCGGTTATACGGTGGAATATTGGTCATATCTACGCCATCAATTAATATTTTGCCGTCAGTGGGTTGCTCAAACCCAGCTAAGAGTCTAAGTAAAGTGCTTTTACCACTACCTGAGCTACCAAGCAATGCGAAAAATTCTTTTGGGTAAATATCTAAAGAAATACCATCAACAGCAGTATGACCATCATCAAAACGTTTCACTAAATTACGAATGCTAATGAGTGGTTTTTTGTTATTAGTTGTTCTCTCCATTGGGCATAAATCCCCCATCTGTTAGTCGTGTTAAAAAATCAGGCTATAGGATAAAGGGGTTTTTATAAAATAGAAAGCAAAAATATATAGTAGTGGCGTATTGCATACGCCCAATGAGAAATTATTCTAAATGATGATCTTTATTGATTTGTGCGATGATCTTATCTTCTTCTTTCCAACGTTCAATCAATGCACGGCGATCCTTCGCAAGATATGTATATACAACTGGAACAACGAAAAGGGTGAAAAGGGTACCAATTGTCATACCAGATGCAATGACAATACCGATAGATTGGCGACTTACAGCTCCGGCACCTGAGGCAATCACAAGTGGAATAACACCCACAACCATGGCAGCCGTTGTCATAAGAATTGGCCGCAGACGAAGGGCAGCTGATTTTAAAATCGCTTCTACTTTGCTATAGCCTTCTTCTTGCAGTTTATTAGCAAACTCCACCAGCAAGATACCGTGCTTACTAATCAGGCCAATCAAGGTGATCAAACCAACTTGTGTGTAGATGTTGATTGAGGCATAACCTGAATTAAATAACTGCCCCAAATAAAGTGGGATTAATGCACCACAAATTGACATTGGTACACTGATTAAGATAATCAATGGGTCTCTAAAGCTTTCAAATTGAGCAGCAAGCATCAAGAAGATCACTATCAGTGCAAATAAGAAAGCAATCGCCATTTGGTTGCTGTTTTCTAAGAACTGACGTGCAGATCCTGCATAGTCATGTGTATACCCTTGTGGTAACTCGGTCTTAGCTAGGTTTTGCATATATTCAATTGCTTGGCCTTGACTAACGCCTGGTGTGGTTACGGCATTAATGGTTGCTGAGTTGAGCTGTTGGAAACGATTTAAACTCAGTGGCACACTTTGTGTTTTAAAGGTCACAATGGCTGATAATGGGATGAGCTTACCATTTGTGGTAGTGATACGGATTTGTCCAAGTTGCTCTTTGGTTAGCTTAAGGTTATCAGCAAGCTCAGGAATAACCTGATAGCTATAACCCAGCATACTAAAGTAGTTCACATAACCTCCAGAGTAGGCATAACCAAGTGCTTGAGCAATTTGTTGCATGCTAATGCCTAAAGAAGCTGCTTTTTCGCGATCAATTTGTACAATCATTTGTGGGTTGTCAAATTGTAGATCACTTTGTGCAAAAACAAACAAACCACTTGACATCATCTTATTGATGACATCATTAGCAATGGCATAGATTCCAGGATAGCTATTAACCGATTGAATCACAAATTGCATCGGTGGACCAAATGAAATACCTGGTAATGATGGCATCTCAAAGGTATATATCTGAGAGCCTGCAACGTTATTGACAAGGTTTTGCAATATCGGTTTGATTTCCATTTGTGTTTCTTTGCGCTCGCTCCATGGTTTTAAGACCACGCCACCAAAGCTGCTATTACTTTGCGGGTAACCGTTGACCACAAAGGTTGATTCAACGCCTGGTAAGCTTTGCATATCTTTATAAAGTGCGGGTGCAAAAGTATTTAAATAGTGAATGTTAGCCGGTGAAGGGGCTGTTCCTTGAATCCCGATAAAGGCCTGATCTTCGGTAGGTGCTAACTCTGATTTTGTGCCCATAAATAATGAGTAACAGCTAATTAAAACAACAGCACCAAATAAAATCACGACAATGCGTACGCTGAAAACAAGACGCAAGGCACGTTCATACGCATTCTTAAGTTTTTCAAATAAGTTATCAATAAACTTAACTGTTTTGGCTTCGGTAATTGATTTAGATAGTACTTTTGAGCAGAGCATCGGTGAGAATGTATAAGCGACAATTCCAGAGATAACAACAGCGCCTGCCAATGAGTAAGCAAATTCAGTAAATAAGATCCCCGTTAAGCCCCCCATCATACCGATCGGTAAGTAAACAGCGACAAGGGTTAATGTCATTAAAATAACGGGATTAGCAATCTCTCTGGCACCTTGGATAGATGCTTCAAAAGGTGTTTTACCTTCTTCAATATGTCGGTAAATATTCTCGAGTACAACAATGGCATCATCAACCACCAAACCAATGGCAAGTACCATTGCCAAGAGCGTTAAGAGGTTTATGGAAAAGCCCATTAAAAACATGAGTAAGAAGGCACCAATCATCGATAGTGGGATGGCGACGACAGGAATAACAACGGATCTAAAAGAACCAATAAATAAGAATAAGACAACAGTTACAATAATGATCGCTTCAATCAGTGTCTTTACAACATCTTCAATAGAGGATTTAATATAAGTGGTATTGTTGTAGACAATATTCATGTTTAAACCAGTTGGTAGACTTGCTTTAATACTTGGCAAGTCTTTCATAATATTATCAACAACAGTCAATACGTTCGCATCAGATGCGGCGACAACACCAGCAAAAACACCATATTTGCCATTAAAACTCACATTGGCAGTATAGGTTTGCGCACCTAATTCAACGGTAGCAACATCACCTAAACGAACGAGATTACCATTTTCATTTTTAACAACCAATTCTTTATAAGTTTGCGCATTATCAAGGTTAGTAGTGGGATTAAGTGTGACATTAAAATAAGGGCCTTTAATTTGACCACCGGCAGCAATTAAGCTATTGGCTTGTAAGGCCTTGGCAATATCATCGGGTGTGACATTAAAGCGTGCCATTTTGTCATAGTTTAGCCAGACACGCATGGCATAGTTCTTTTCACCCCAAATAATAACATTGGAAATGCCACCTAAAGATTGTAGTTTAGGCGTTAGCTGATTTTTGATATAAGCAGTAATCTCTTGCTCATTTAAAGCATCACTGGTAAAGCCCAAAATAAGGGATGGAAATGAATTGCCTGATTGCATATCAATCGATGGAGATTGCGCGCCACTTGGCATAACGTTTTGTACTGCATTGACCTTTTGAACGACTTGACTAAGGACGTTATTAGGGTCAGCACCTAATTTTACGTTAATTGTTAATGTACTTAAACCAAGCACACTTTGTGATGTCATGTAATCAATACCATCAGCAGAACCAACGGATTGTTCTAATGGCGTGGTAATAAATCCTTGAATAACTTCAGGGTTGGCACCTGGATAAGCCGTAGTTACAATAATTGTAGCATTGTTCATATATGGGTACTGACGTACCTGCAGGGTAAATGCGGTTCCTATCCCAGCAACGAGTATCAGCAAGCTGATCACCGTTGATAGCACAGGCCGTTTTATAAAAATATCAATAAAATGCATATGCCGTTTTCCTATGGGTTGTTTTTGAAGTCAACGTCATTATTGATAACAACACTAACACCATTTTGCAGTTTGTTTTGACCAGAGGTTGCAACCATGTCACCAGCTTTAATGCCTTGAACGATAACTTTATTGTCATTGGTCATGGTGGTTTTAACCGGAACCTGCTTGGCTGTGTATTGCTGTTTACCTGTTGATACGAGCTGAACTTGACCATCTTTCATGGCGCTATATTCAGACATCACAGGTTGCCCGTCTTTTGAATCAGGTACAAGCACATAAACTGTTTCACCATATAATGTATAACTTACAGCATTGCGTGGAATAATGATGGTGTTTGGAATGGGGGGTAAAATCAAACTGACATCAAGGAACATACCAGGGTAGATCAAATGTTGCTGATCCTTATTATCAAAGGTTGCTTGAATATTAAGCGCTCTGTTGTCACTGGTGATTTGTGAGTTAATGGCAGTAATTTTTGCTTTGAAAGTAACACCTGGATAGGAATCAGATGTAAACTCAATGTCACCGCCAACTTTAACATTGCTAAAGTTATTCTGTGGAATACTAAAATCAATATAAATCGGTGATATTTCAGTTAACGTTGCCGCACTGTTACCAGCGCTGAAATATTGTCCTAAGCTGATTTGACGCAAACCAATCTTACCATCAAATGGAGCTTTTACCGTGCGATAGTTGATATCCGCTTGAATCGATTCAACATTAGCAAGATTAGCATCATATTTTGCTTTTGATTGATCTGCCGTTTGTTGTGAGACGGCTTGACTTTTCAAAAGATCAGCATCACGTTGATAGGTTATTTTAGCAAGTTCCAAATCAGCTTGTGCTTGCTTTAGTTGTGCTTGTAACTGTTGCGTATCAAGTGTGAATAACACATCACCTTTTTTAACCATTTGTCCGGCTTCAAAAGAGATGGTTGATACCAAGCCTGAAGCTTGAGCGGTAACATTGACATTTTGAATGGCGACAGCTTCACCAATGGTTTTCACACTTGGGTACCACGTTTCAGATTTGGCGGCAGTAGCAGTGACTTCAGGAGCTTGCATTTTCCAAGTTGCCATGGCTGAAGCCTTTTTACCGTTGACAAAACTGGCAAAGCCAAAGATGCCGCCAAAAATAACGACAAGAATGGCAATGACGATGATAAAAGCTTTAATAAGCTTTTTCTTGGGTGCTTTTAGGGAGAGTTCAGCCATGATTTATCCTTCTGTTTTCATATTTTTTGTTTTATTTATTAAATTATGAGGGTTATAAAATAGAAACTGCCAAAAATGTAGCGTACTAAGTACGATAAAGATAACAAAACTATAGCTTGCCATGCTTAAGCCAAACAGTTGCCAGTCAACTTGTGAGCAGTCAGGCCCACTTGTGAAAAGCGACTTTAAGAAGTCAAGAACTGGCAAATTTTGAAATAAACTATCAACACCTGCTTCACAGCTGCCGACATATTCACTTGGATTTATTTGCATCCAAACTTGCTTTAAGGCAACCAAGGCACCAAGTAATGCAATCACACCAAGGGTGAAACTATAAATACGCACACCCCTGATTTTCGGTTTATGGATAAGGGCGATAAATGCAATAATGCTAATCAATAAAATAGCAAATTGTTGTAGTAAGCACATCGGACAAGGCTTTAAACCAGTTAGCTCAAAATAGATAATGCCAGCAATCACCAAAAGACCAATGATAAATGTTTTTAAATAGATTTGCGGGCTTTTAAATCCGTGCATATTGATTTCCTTTAAACTCAAGTTGCTTTGTGCGTTTTGGTCATTATAGAGCAAAAAGCGCTGAAGTCATTATCTAGCATAGTAGATGCTAGCCGAAAATAATGACGAAAAGTTGTAAAAACATTAAAATTATGCCGATTTGACAATATTTGCATAGCTATTTACTGCTTATTTAACCCCAAATTAGAACAGGCGTTCATTTTAACGAGGGTTTGCAGTAAATCCAACAGGGTTTGTGCTTTTTTATATCAAATTAGGTTAATGTTACGGAACATGTGCAAGTGATGTTGATTTTGATATGGATTTCATCTTGAAAGAGAGTGCCAAACAAATACAGAATAAGACGATAATCAGTATAAATATGCGTTGATAGATTTCAGCCGGATAGATGTGTGCGTTTTGCATTTGGTTGCTACTGATGAGGTTAATTAAAATGCCGACAATCTGAATACTTATTGCACCTAATAAAACTGAGAACATATTGGTAATACCAAGTGCGATGCCTGAGTATTGGCGCGGTACCAAAAGAGCAGAGCGATTATAAGAAGGGATGATGCCGGCATTACAAATCCCATAGCAAAAATAAATCACTTGTAATTGCAATAATGATAACCCTGGAACATAAATAATCACAATCATTAAGATAAGACAGAGCAAAGCGGATAAACGCATTAATTGCAGTGCATTACACATACTATTTAAAAAACCAAACAAAGGACAACCAAACACCATGCCAATAAAAATAAGACTGGTGGTAAGGGCGGCATCCGTATGTGTTAGACTTCTGAAGCTTGCAGTAAATGACGTACCCCACATCTCGGCAAAAACGGTTGTTGGGCCATATAAGCAACCAATAAACAAGCAGTTTAACCATAGTGCTTTATTGTTTATCACTTCTTTAATGCCATGGGATATTTTGCTGCTATTGCTAACTGTAAGTGCTTGGTTAGCTGTACTGTGTTTACTCATCCATAGCATAAGGAAACCGATGATGAAAAATAATATCGCAAAACTAAGCATCGCAACCTCAACGCCAACATGATGCACATAAATACTCATTGGCGCCTCACCAACAGCAGCGCCAAGCATGCCCATGGCTTGAGTGATGCCGGTAAGCATGGCAAAGATGCTCGGTGTGAAGAAGTTAATCGCTAAACGCAGTGTGCCAACAAACGCAAATGCACCACAAAAACCCATGAGCATGCGTGCAATAATGGCAAGTGTTAAGCTATTGGCAAGAGCGAAAATGATACAAGCAATACCAGTGATAAAAGCAGCTAACATCATCACCTTTTTAGGACCAAATTTATCGGTAATCATGCCAACAGGTATTTGCATGAGAATGTATGGATAATAGAAAAAGGCAGATAAAGCACCGAGTCCTGCGGCAGTGACTGAGAACTTGTCGGATAATTGCGGCAGCATGACACTTGGGGAGACGCGCAGGAAATACTCGCAAAAGAAGAAAAATGCACCCAAAAACCAGATGAATAAACTTAAATGTACTTTATTGCTTGTTATTGTCGCTTTCAAAATTTAATGAGAGTTTTTTAAGCGAAAAAGCATTATGACTTTGCGTTAAAGCGATTGCAATGCGCAAATGCTAAATACTCTTGCATAAAGTGTAACGAATTTAAACTAGTTGTTTCTCTATAGTTTCAAGTGCTAACTTAAGACCAAATAGCGTAGTGCAATTTACCTTGGTATATACCCATCACAAACCAATTTACAGCATGTCTGCACAGAACT